>NZ_JAGTWO010000005.1:300000-485333 GCF_018842675.1 Candidatus Pantoea bituminis | reverse complement strand
TGCTGAACATGCTGAGTCGGTGGCGAGACAGTTACTGAGCATCGCACCCTCCTCTTCTACGCAAGCGGGCTCACACGAGCACATTGACTAGAAATTGCTGGAAAGGGATCACGGCTGAACGGGTAGAGTGAACAGCCCTGATCTTTTAACGATGATTAAGGCGGCGCGATAGCCTATCGCCACAAAATTGCAGCAGCGTCACTAACGCCACCAGCACCACAATCACCGTGACCATCACCTGCATATCGAAGCGTTGATAACCATAACGATAAGCCAAATCCCCAATCCTCCCGCACCAATTGCCCCCGCCATGGCCGACGCATTGATCATCGTAACCAAAGTAATGGTGAAGCCACTTACAATGCCAGGCCGCGCTTCCGGTAGCAAGACATGCCAGATGATATGCCAGCGATGGAAACCCATCGCCTGGGCCGCTTCGGTCAATCCTTTGTCCACTTCACGCAGGCTGACCTCAGCGATTCGCGCAAAAAATGGCGTCGAAGCCAGGGTTAACGGCACCACCGCCGCCCATACGCCGTAGGTCGTGCCCACGACCCAGCGGGTAAAGGGAATCAGCGCCACCATTAAAATCAGAAACGGAATGGAGCGGAATAGATTAACGACCCAACCCAAGATCCTGTTCACCATCGGGCTGGGAAACAAATCGCCGCGTCCGCTGACCACCAGAATCACCGCCATTGGCAAGCCCAACAACAGCGCCATCAACGAGGAAACACCGACCATTAATAACGTGTCCAGCAAACCATTCCACAGACGATCAATAGCCAGTGACATAACCTAATACCTCCAGCCGATCGGCAAGGTTTGCCAGTTGCAACGCTGCCGACTTCGCCTCATGTTGTGCATCCAACAGCAGCAGCATTTGCCCAGTTGGTTTGTTTTCTACCCATTCAATGGCGCTGTAAATCAGCGTGATTTCACCCGTTGCCTGCGCACCTAAAGCCCCCAGATTAGGCTGCGCACCTTCTCCGGTATAGCGCAAACGCAGTAGCAAACGGGAGTCGGCACCTTGCCGCTGCGCATTCAGCAGCGGCACAATATTTTCTGGTAGCGCCTGATGATTAGGGTTGAGTAATTGCCGAGTGGTTTCTTGCTGCGGATCGCTGTAAACCTGCCAAACCGGCCCGCGTTCAATAATTTCACCTTTATCGATGACCGCCACTTTGTGGCAGAGATCGTGTACGACATCCATTTCATGGGTGATCAACACGATGGTGATATGACGCTGCTGATTGATCTTTTTTAGCAGTGCCAAAATGGCGCGCGTGGTTTCTGGATCAAGGGCTGACGTCGCTTCGTCACACAGCAAAAGTTCGGGATCGTGTACCAGTGCCCGCGCAATGCCAACGCGCTGTTTTTGTCCGCCTGAAAGCTGGGATGGCCACGCATGCTGCCGTTCTTCCAGCCCGACCAGCGCCAGCAGTTCATCTACTTTGCGCTCGCGTTCTGCTGCGGGGATACCCGCCACTTTCATCGGCAGTGAAATGTTCTGACGCACCGTTTTTGCTGAGAGCAAATTGAAATGCTGAAAAATCATGCCGGTGCGACGTCGCCACTCCACTAGCTGTCGCTCGCTGAGCGCGCTGATGTCGATACCATCAATCACTACCTGGCCTGCAGTCGGATTTTCCAGCCGGTTCAGACAGCGGATCAGGGTCGATTTGCCTGCACCGCTGCGGCCAATGATGCCAAAAATCTCACCACGCTGGACCTTCAAGCTGATGTTATGCAGCGCATCACTTTGCTGGCCCGCATATCGTTTGCTTAAAGCCTCAATATGGACGTGAACCTTGCCGTTGGCTTCCCCCTTGGCACATGCAGCGCATCGCGCTCACCGGGCAATGTCAGGCTAACCATAATTACTGACTCCAACCCGGCTGGTAGAGTTTGCCATAGAAGCTATCGAGTTTGGCCCGCACTACTGGAGAGTGCTGATAGATATCGACAAATTTTTTCAGACGCGGATCGTCCTGATGACCGTCACGAACAACGAACTGAATGACATATTCGGGGTGTTCAAGGCCATCAAACAGCAGCGCTTTTTCCGGGTCGATGGTTTTCGCCAGGCGTAAATAGTGCGGATAGCCTTGGGCTAAATCCACTTCATCCAGCGAACGTGAAAGCTGTACTGCTTCAACTTCGATGATCTTCAGATCTTTGGGATTGCTGGCGATATCCTCCACGGTCGACTTCAGTCCAGCGCCCGGTTTCAAGGTTATCAGACCCGCTTTTTGTAACAACAACAGCCCACGCGCGCCGTTGATCGGGTCATTGGCGATAGCGACGGTTCCACCTTGTGGGATCTGATCAATAGCTGTGTGCTTTTTGGAATAAAGCCCAACGTTGTTGATGATGGCGGGTGCGTAAGGCACCAGATGGAATCCCCCTCCTGGTTGGCATTTTCCAGGAATGGCTTGTGCTGAAACAGGTTAACGTCAATATCCCCGTTTTCCACGCTGACGTTAGGCGCAGTCCAGTCGGTAAACTCCACCAACTCCACATTCAGTCCCTGTTTTTTCGCTTCCTCA
Organism: Candidatus Pantoea bituminis; assembly: GCF_018842675.1. NCBI lineage: Bacteria > Pseudomonadati > Pseudomonadota > Gammaproteobacteria > Enterobacterales > Erwiniaceae > Pantoea > Candidatus Pantoea bituminis. The sequence goes on along the minus strand of NZ_JAGTWO010000005.1, from coordinate 482,784 downwards.
ACGGTGGTTTCCAATGGCGGTGCAAACGCAGCCGTGGTGCCCACTTTCAGCGGCCCGGAATAGTCAGCCGCTGATGCCGCGGCGCAGAGTGTTAACAGCGTTACGCCAAGCGCTGCCGCCAATTTTTGAGAATATTTCATTGCCTTTCCTTGAGGTTAATTGAATCAATTAAAATGGGCTGCTTGTCGCCAGCGTGCCGCCGGATGACGGTCAGGCAAACGGTCCTGTTGCTGAAAGATTTTTTGCGTAATGAACCGGGTTGATAGGCAGTTTTGTAGCGACCGCGCTGCTGAAGTTCCGGCACCACCAGATCGATAAAATCGCTGTAACTCTGCGGATTGAGAATGTGAGTCAGGTTGAAGCCGTCAATATCGCCTTCATCTATCCATTGCAACAGCGCGTCGGCCACCTGAGCCGGATCGCCAATGATTAAGGGATAGCGGCTGCCCATCGCATGCTGCTCCAACAACCGACGTCGCGTCCAGCCGCTGTAAGCTTTGCTCACCGACTCAATCGCGCGGGTATCACCGGTTTCAATCGGTGCATCTAAATCGAACGCGGCTAGATCGACGCCGATCGAGCTAGAGAAATGGGCAATACCCGCTTCCGGGCTGGCATATTCGAGATAACTGCGATATTTCTCCTGCGCTTCGCGTTCCGTCGGTGCCACAATCACGCCGACGCCCATAAAAATACGCAAATCATCAGCGCGACGCCCCGCGTCCACCGCAGCCTGACGCAGCCGTTGCGTCTGCTGACGCATGGCGTCAGGTGAACGGGCATTAACGAAAGTACATTCAGCATGACGAGCAGCAAACTGGATGCCGCGTGCAGAGGTTCCGGCCTGAAACAGCAATGGTGTGCGCTGCGGTGACGGGCTGCTGAGGTGATAACCCTCAACCTGATAGAATTCCCCCTGATGGTTAATTAGATGAATTTTGTCGGCATCGGCATACAGCCGGCGTTGGCGATCGACCACCAACGCATCATCGTGCCAGCTGCCTTCCCATAACTGATAAGTGACATCCAGAAACTCGTCAGCCTGATCGTAGCGTCGATCATGGGCCAACTGTTGTTTGTTGCCCATTGCACGGGCGGCGCTGTCCAGATAACCCGTGACGATATTCCAGCCAATACGCCCTTGGGTCAGATGATCCAGCGTCGACAGGCGACGCGCGAACGGATACGGTGCTTCGTAACTGAGATTGGCGGTAACGCCAAAACCGAGATGCTGCGTAACGCCAGCCATTGCCGACACCAGCATCAGCGGATCGTTAACCGGTAACTGAATCGACTCGCGCGCGGTGAGATCGATGCCCTGCTGATAAACGTCATACACGCCAAGAATGTCAGCGATAAAAACCCCGTCAAACAGCCCGCGTTCCAGCAGACGCGCCAAATCGATCCAGTAATTCAGAGAATTAAATTCCACTGAACGATCCTGGGGATGCGTCCACATACCGTGATGAATATGACCGACACAGTTCATCGTGAAAGCATTAAGTAAAATCTGCTTTTGACTCATATCGTGCCTCGGCGCGGCGGCAATACGCCATTAAGCAGATGATTGCCAATCGCCGGATATTTCCAGCGCACCGGATCGTGCAACGTATGGGTGCGGGCGTTGCGCCAGTGGCGGTCGAAGTTGTATTCACGCAGGCTGGAGCGAGAACCGGAAAGCTCAAACAATAAATTGCTCGCCTCCAGTGAAACCTCCGTGGTCCAGGCACGGGCTTTCGCCACCTCGACAGATGCCCAGGCGACCGTTTCCGCATTAGGCTGTTGTTGTGCGATATCTATGGCGACGCCTGCCTCTTCGATTAACGCGTCGCCTGCAGCGAGTCGTGCCGCCAGCCGGCCGGTGCGGTCAAGGGTAAGCGGGTCTTCGCTCGCGTGATCAACCCCGCTGTCAGGCCAGGGTCGGGCGCGATGACGCAGGAAATCGAGCATGTCCCTGAACGCCGCACGTGCAATGCCCTGATCGATAGCCGCATGCAGGATTTGTGCAAGTGGCCCAACGGTGGTGGGCCGTTCGAATGCGCTCTGAAACGGCACCACATCCTCAGCGGCAACGGAGACATCCTCAAATAGAACGCTGCCGCTGCCGGTCGTGCGTTGGCCAAAGCCGCTCCAGTCATCAATCACCGTGATGCCAGGCTGATGCCGTGGCACAAAGACCAATTGCTCTTTTCCCTCTGCGTCTTTTGCCGCTGTAGGAATGCGATCGGCAAACAGCGCGCCGGTGGCGTAGAACTTGCTGCCGTTAAGGCGAAGATCGAGAATCTGCGTGCTACGCTGATGCGCTGCGGGTGAACTGAACTCTGCCAACGCATTGCCCAGATGCACACCCGCCAGCACTTCGGCGTAAAGTCGTTGTTGCTGCGCCTGGCTGCCGTTAATGCGTAACACTTCCAACGCGTAAAAATGGTTTTGCGGTACCTGACCTATCGCCGCATCGGCTTCGCTGATTATTGCAATAACCGCAGCCAGCGTAGCGGTGGAAACAGCAATGCCGCCGTATTGCTTCGGCACGGTGATCGCGCCTAATCCTGATGCGAAAAGCTGCTGTAATTCTTTATGAGGTAACAGACGTTCGCGGTCACGCTCTGAGGCTCCGCTGCGAAACTGCTGTGCCAGCTGGTGCGCCACATCCAACGCCTGTTGCGCATTTTCGATGTGGGTCGCGGGCTGTTTTGGCTGAACCTGTGTCATTGCTGCTCCTTAAATCCAGGCGTGGCGCGTTGGGTAGACCGCGTTGAGGTAATAGTGACCAATAGCATGTGTTTTCCAACGCACCGGATCGTGCAAGGTGTGGGTGCGCGCATTGCGCCAATGGCGATCCAATCCATGACGTAGCAACGTGGCGCGGCTGCCGCCCCACTCCAGCAATTTTTCACTGGCGCGTAGAGCGATGTCGGTGGTCAAGACTTTGGCCTCGGCGACCGCAATGGAGGCACGCGCACTGTTTTCAACACTGAGCGCCAACGGATCGATGTTATCGAGTACCTTAGCCGCACGCTTAAGTAACGCATTGGCGGCACTCAGCTCGGTGCTAATGCGTCCGATATCGGCAAGAAGGTAAGGATCATCCGCATTGCGTTCGACATTGGCATCCACCCAAGGACGTGAACTACTGCGCACAAATTCCAGCGCATCATCCAGTGCGCCTTGCGCGATGCCTGCATCGATGGCTGCCTGAATTAGCTGAGATACCGCACCGCGCAGCGTCGGTTTTTCCGCTGATGGCAAAGGGATGATCAACGCGGGATCGACCGCAACCTGCTCCAGCCGCACCGTACCGCTGGCGGTGGTGCGCTGACCGATGCCAGACCAGTCATCGATGATCTGTACCCCTTCGGCGGGCAATGGAATAAAAGCCATTGTCGGCAGGCCGTTATCCTGGAGCGCGGTGGTGACCAGAATGTCGGCGAACAGTGCGCCGGTTGAATAGAATTTCTCGCCGGTTAACCGCAAACCTTGTTCGGTGCTCAGCAGTCGAGCCTGAACATCGCGGGTATGTCGGGTGTTCTTTTCCGGGCCGCCGTTGCCGAGCCGTTTGCCACTCACCACCGCTTGCAACAGTTTCTGCTGCTGCGCTGCGCTGCCTTCACCCAGAATGAACTGAATTAACCCAAAGTGGTTTTGCGGAATCTGTCCAAGCGACGGATCGCTGGCAGAAATCAGGCGAAACACTTCAGCCAGGGTTTGATAACTCAGCCCGCCGCCGCCAAAAGCGCGCGGTACGCTGATGCTACCTAAACCAATCCACGTGAACTGATCGAGCAGTTCACGTGGATAAATCCGTTGCTGATCGCGCGCTACTGCACCGACTTTCGCCTTTTCGGCCAAAGAACGTGCTGCCTGAATCGCCTTATCATCCTCGGTCAGCACAGCCGCCTGGATTACTTCGGGGAAATCGAAAGGGTTTGTCATGGTTTTTCCAGTTAATAAACGGAAAGTCAGGAGCGGACCGCTCATAATTCAGCGTGTTAGTTGAAATAATTATGTGACAGGGATAATAGTCAGTTCATTTAAGGCAAGTAAATAGCGCGGGTTGTTACAAATATGGGAAACGTAATTCACTTTTTAGCTATAGCATGAGCGCACTGAATCAATGTAAACCCTGACAAGGCATCATCAATGATTTATAAGATAAATTGCAGCGCGCGTTAATTCTTAATTTAATAGAATGAATAGTTTTTCTTTTTACGTTACGCACGGCCATTGCTTTAGAATTTAATTCCACTAAAAGACAGTAAGCGCTGCATTATTTATGGATGCACAGGCAAGGCTATTATATTAATTGAATGTCTCAGCGTGCAGAAACGCCTATTGATCACAGAGAGAATTATCCGGTGTCACTTGAAGCGACATATTATTCCCGAATAGGGATTAAAGGAGGATGTAACAGCATGGCGCAGAGTGATATTCACTTAAGCGTGATGAGCAAAACCCTGTAAAGCACACTCCACTGCGAAAAAATGCCGGATGAGTCAGGCGAAAAAACTTAAGGCTATTACGGATCCTTTTACTCAAAAAAACGCCTTAACCCATTGAGTGAAGGGAATATTTATTCCGTCATGATAAACAGAGATTTACAATGAGGACATAATACGGCTTGCCCACGATCTCGTTTAGTTGAAGACTGTTTAGAAAACTTCTTACACACCGGGCACTGAGAATTAACTTCATGCTGTTGTAAGTTATCAAATATTCGATTTAGCCATGTCATGATAAATTCCTCTTTGAGGTTTATTTAGCCTAACACAATCGAATTTAGTTAACTTTTATATTTACTTCCTTTCCAATTAAACTCGCTAACATCAACAGAATGTTCACTATTTACTTTTGAACACCCGCCGCTCATTCATGACCGGCAGGCAGACAGATAGAGAGTGCGGAATCAAATATTAGTACTCAGATTCCTCGCCTGGCAGAGGAATCGAGAGCTCCATACCTTCGGCACCTGCATAAAATATAATAAGATCAGTGGGTTCATTGGTTGTATAGCCGCGATGAGCAATATCGATGGACTCATTAAAGGCTTCTCCTGCATTGAAGGTTTTCGACTCACCGGAGAATTTATCCTCAACGGTAAGCGAACCCGAAACGACGAAGGCGGTATTAGGGATAGGGTGCGTATGCCACGGTAACTCAGAATGAGCCGGAATGGTCATTTTCATTAGTGTAATCTCAGGTTTTCCCGTCGGGTAGTTTTCAATCACCTGTCCGTTCCACGCTTTACCGCTATTTAATAACGTTTCACTTGTCACCGTTTTTCCTGAATCACTGCTCATATTACTATTACCCCTTAAAATTAACCCGCTGATAAACCAGCTATTCATAATGAATTTAAGCAGCTAATTATAGTCGCTAATTCTAAAAAGATTCCGCAAACTATTAATAAGGTTGATTTTTCGTTTGAATAAGGAGCTACCCAGCCTATTAACGGGGGTTGTGACGAGAGGACCAGCCAATAAATCACCACGCAGTTTCACTCAATATTTCACTGGTATCACAGTAAACCGGAGACATCTCAATTTATCTATAACGATAACATCCGCTATTAAAACCAGGTATGTTAAATCCAGTTGGCAGCGTAATGCCTCATTCAAAATCACTTTCTTTCAACAATGTTATGAGATTACTTTTACAGGGAGAGTCCATGGCTAATTATTGTTGTTTTAAAAAACAAGGCAAGCTTATTGCTCTTGAAGCAAATAAATGCAGTCATGAAAAAGCTGAGCGTGATTGTTGTGATCAACCTTTTAATGATATTGAAGCCCGCGATGCTGCTGAGGCCCTGCTGAAATTTTCAACCTTACTTCATGTAAATGAAGCGGTTAAGCCTGCATATGCTAAAGAGACAGTTTTTCATTCAGCGTTGAAGTTATTTTTTAAACGGCAAAACCTCAATAAACCCGTATGAGCAGGCTAAACGGTATTTCAGCATGCCATCATCAATTTACTGTGGAACGAATTTCACTTTGCGCATGAGTGAAATTAGAAAGGATGACGCGAAAAATCATTTCAGCCCAAAAGAAAGCGTCAACTGCACTTGCGTTGATTAAAGAGTATTCGTAGAGGTTTAGGGCAACACTGTCACTGCCTTTATAGATGAAAGTATTCAGTATGAAAAATCAGAGGCAAGCGTAGCGTTAATCAGGCTCTTTTTTGACGTTAAAAAGAGCCTGTCAAAGTTTATGCGTGATCCAGTGAATCACGATGCTGCTGGCACTTAACCAGAATATGATTTTGAAAAGTGGTTGGCATACGATTTCGCACCACCGAAGAGGATCCGATATTGTTCTCAGACTCGTAATCATCACGGGTGATTTTGAGTGTGGCACTGTTTGTAAAGGATCCCGAAGGAGAGGCACTCCGCTGTTGCACATCGAACACGTTAACCACAAAGGTGTCATCATCGATTCTGATCACATCATAACGAACCAAGCGGCTATCTGTGTTGCTGTTTATATAGTGTGTTTCAACTTCAGAGAAAATCATCATCACATCCTTCGTGTTTTACAGCGGGTAATGCTGAAGCATGGATAATATGGAAACGGGCAAGCGATGTCATTGCCCGTTGTGCGATTATTGTTTATCCAGCATGAGGAGATGAGCTAAAAGAAGGCGTGCTTAAATGAGGTCACGAGAGGGATCATCGCCTATCCTGAACCATTTCCAGACGGCGCAAACGACGCTCGCAAAGCAGTGAATAAATACCGCCGACTGCGACCAGAAAAGCGCCTGCAATCGTCGCTTCCTCTGGCAAATTACCCAGAAACAAGAACCCAATAATCACTGACCAAAGCAACGTGGTGTAATCGAAAGGCGCCAGCAAAGAAGCATCTGCATAGCGGAGGCTTAATGTCAGTAATATTTGGGTGATACCGCCAAACAGCCCGCAGCCGACCAGTAACAAAATTTCACGACCTTCTGGTATTTTCCAGCCTGCAATCACCGTGACAAGTGAAGTTAATCCCGTCATGACGGTAAACCAAAAGGCGATCGCGCCGGCCTTTTCTGACCGATTTAACGAGCGGATTTGAATCAAAGCCCCGGCGGTAAAGAGGGCCGCCAGCAGTGCCAGAAACACGCCGGTAGAAGAACCGACATTCAAGGCGTTATCTGTCAGTGAAAGGTGCCCGGAAAGCATGATAACGATACCGCTAAATCCCGCCACCACTGCCAGCCAGCGGTGAGCGCGCACCTTTTCTCGTAATATTATTGCTGCAAGCAGAACCGTAAACAGCGGGGCCGCGTAATTGATTGCGGTGGCATCGGTAAGCGAAATGTAGAGCAGCGCTAAATAGCTTAAATACATGCTGCAGGTTCCGGCAAGTCCGCGGATAAAGTGTCCCCGCACATTGGCGGTTTTAATCCCTTCTCGCACGCTGCCCTGCACCTTCAGCCAGAGTATTAATGGCAGCATCGCAAAGCAGGAGCGAAAAATATCACCTCGCCTACCGGGATCGTTCCATCCAGCGCTTTTACACAGGCAAGCATCAGCGTTGAACTGAGCGCAGCCATAATTTTCATTGATATACCGGTTGCAACACTCATTCAGCATGCGATCCAATGCGGGTTTAAAGCAGATTTATGCTGCCTTTTGTCATCAAAAGCCTATCAGAATCTGTCAGTCACCCTGCGCTGAAGTTGAAGGGTTAATCAGCAGATAGTTTTGTTTCAAACCGATGGCCATTCGCGCCGCGCCATTGATAACCCTCTCTAAACGCAATAAAAAAGGCACCAAACGGTGCCTTTGATATTTTAACGGCTCAAAATGACCAGCGAACACCGGCGTTATAACGCCAGCCTTTAGCGCCATTTCCGTCAATCTCTTTACGGTAATCTGCCTCGGCATAGAACGAAACATCACGCTTCAACGATGCCGATCCGCCAATGCCTACATCCCACATCTGCCCGAACTTTCCGCTGTCAAAGTTTTGATTGATGTCGCTGCCGGTTGAACCGATGTTCACTTTCGCCGTTCCACCCCAGCCGCGAAAATAGTTCGCACGCAGGTACGGTGTATAGAGACGCTTGCTGTCGTCCTGCCAGGTGCGAGCGAGGCGTGCGCCTAGTCGGCCAATGGTTTGATCATAATCATCATAAGAAACGCGGGTGCGATCGCTGTCGGTAAAGTTTTCCATGTTTAAACGCAGCCAGGTTAGCTGTGCCTGCGGTTCGAATCGTATGCCGTGAGCAAACTCAAAAGGATAGCCCGATTCCAGCGACGCGGCCCACCCTTGCCTTTTGGCGACGCCACCTCTTTCTGCCGCGCGATATCCGTTTCGCCGCGATACCAGCTCCATGCCAGTGAACCATCAACATAGAAACCGCTGTCACGTTGCCAGGTTCCATATAAAGCCAGGCTGTCGCTGTCGAAAGAGGTTGAGCTATAGCCATCAGCAGCATGTGGACGAATACGTGTGTTACCGCGCGTATAGGCGATGCCGCCGCGCAGGCTATCTTGTGCGCCATCTAACCTCAACAGGTTGCCGCCGAGCTGCACGGCACTGTAATCGAGGTCAAAATCATAGCCGTAATCACTGAATCCACGGTTGCTTTGGTATTCCAGGTTTGAGCCGATATAGCGGATAAACATTTCACCGCCCAGTGCATCCGGATTGTTTTGCTGATAGCGCAGCTCCCCAAGGCGTTTATGCAGATCGTCGGTTATAGCGAGTGTGTAATACGCCAAACCAACCGGGGCTGAAATGTAAGAAGGCACCTGCGGCGTGACAGCCGGACGCGCTGCCACCTTACCACTACCCGCTTGTGGCTGGCAGAGCGAGCCATCTTCACAGACAAAAGTATTGGCGAGGCGATAATCCCAGAACGCGTTACCGCTACCGCTGACTTCTCGCTGGCTGGCGTCGCTGCTGCCCGGCGCGAAACTATACACACTGTATTGCCACGGTCCCGATGCGACATAGCCCTGCTTTAAGGCAAAACTCGTGCGACTGGCGCTACCTGAAACCTGCGCCAGTGAAATACCCTCCGTTGCAGTGATTATGCTGTCGCCGTTGGTATCCGCCACCGTGCCGCCAATAAGCGTATCGTCGATATACGTGGTGCCGCTGACGTTACCATTAACACGCAACGCATCACTTTGCGTGTTAAACGAGTTGAGCCGCAGGCTACCGCCGTTTGAGACTAATTCGCCATCAAGGGTCAAGGTGTTATTGGCGACGTTAGCGCCGTTGGTTAAATCCAGCGTACCGGCGTTATTCACCACCAAAGAATCATCGGTTGCGCCCTGCAACAGTGGATTAACCCCATCACCCACAAACAGCGTTGAGCCGCTGTCGATATTGATGGTGCTGTGTGCCAGCTTGATGTTGTCCGTTAACGTCCATTGCGTGTTGTAGAAATTCAAGGTGCTCCAACCTGCACCGAGATTGGTGCCTTTGCTCAGGTCGTCATTGGAGAACGAACCACCGCGCGCAGTAATTTCACTTAAATTAAGCGTGCTGCCCGCGCCGCCCTGAGTCGTGATATGGCGTGTGTCTGCCAGGCTGACCTTTTCTATAGTGGCGGAATTATTCGTGCCGTTGCCCATCGTCAAGCTGCCGTTGATCGTGCCGCCGGTCAGGAGCAGGGAATCACGCCCATTACCCGTATCCACATCGCCCAGTACCTTGCCGTCCAGAAGTGCAATGAGATCATCCGTCGCGCCGCCGGCGATGACCACAGTTTCGGGATTGGGTGCAGTGATGGTGCCTTCATTGATGAATACCGTTTCACCTCCACGCAGGTCGATGATCGGAGAACGCAAACTCAAAGAGGAGATTGAGCCCTGATTGATCACTTCGCTGGCAGTACGGGTGACAATCGCCGAGCCGCCATTAGCGGCCTGAATGTCAATCGAGCCTTGTGTCACCACCCTGCCGCTGGTGTTAGCCTGCACGCCGGTTCCCTCGCCGGGAACAACGATGGAATAGCCTTGCCCAATCAGCAAATCATTGCTGGTGGTGGAACCGTCCTCATTAGCAAACAGATAACCGGTGCCGCCGCTGCCTACGTTAATTAACGCGCTGCCGTCAGGATCGAAGGAGGTTGCCGAGCGAATAGCGGCACCGCGTCCACTTTCCAGCCGAACGTTTTGCAGAAAAATCGAGGCGGTTTCCGCACGGTTGTTAATTGCGCTTCCGCTGCCGTAGGCTCCAAGAATAATGTCATTGGCTTCAAATCGCTGCGCGCCGCTGTCAAGCAACAAACCGTCAGCGCTGCCGTTGGCGCTCAGCGTGCTGCTGCCTTGCCCATCGCCGTAGATTTTTAACTCTGCGCCACTGCCGACCCGCAGCGCAGCGATGCCGTCATCAACCCGTAATTCGCTGTCCATGGGCACGTATTGACCATAACCGCTGCTGACATCAACGCCGATACCTGAAGCCACATGCACGCTGCCGCGGTTGATAAAGTTACCGCCATCGTGAACCCGAGCGCCGGTGCTGTCAGGCCCGGTCAAATCTACCCGTCCTTGATACTGGTTGAATAACCTTGCAGCGTTGCTGACGTCAAAAGCGGTGATATTTTCGCCGCCGCCCACAATGTCAGAGGCCGCATAAACGGTTGATTCATTGCCGACGCTGACCACAGCAGTGCTGTTGCGGCCATTAAGCGTGATGGGATTAGTGACAACGCCTTCCGCGTTATCGCTAACGCGCACGGCCGTTGCACCATTGCCGGTAACAGTAAACACGTCGGTACCAAAGATGTTTGTGCCTAAGCCGGAAGCGACGATCCCCGTGCTATTGGCTCCGCTTAACGTGACATTCGCGGCTCTGAAGGTTGAGAAGAAGGCCCCCGCGCTGATGCGATAAAGCGTGGATCCTTCAGTACTGACGTCCGTTGTGCCGCCGCCGCTGAACAACCTGGAACCGATATCCATGGCTTGATACGCAGTTTGGTTGGGACTGTGGAATACCACACGACTGTCGGGGCCAAGGTTGAGCGTTGCCCCTAGCACAGCTTGAGCCCCTATCACATCGTCACCGTACAGATTGATGATCCCGTTCTGATTAATGCGTGATAGTGGGTAATACGCTACTGCGCCGTAGGTTGGCGACACCAGGATGCTCTCTCCCGCACTCACGTTTAGCGTTCCGCTGTTATTGATCACAGAAGGCGTAATCCCGTCACCGTCTAACGGATAGTTATAGGCATAAAGCCCGGTACCACCGCGCGTGACGCTGATGTCGCCGCTGTTCGTCACGGTTGCGCCAGAGTACGCTTCAATACCGTAGGTTCCCTGACCAGTAAAAGTGATGTTACCGGTATTGACCAGTTGTGCCTGGTTCCATGCCTGTAGGCCGGTTTGCCAGTCAGCGCTACCGCGTATATCGGCATGGTTAACCAGCAAGGTATTAGCAACCGGCGGCGCATCGGGATCGCTGTATTCGCCGAGCAGATTACGTGTTTTGCCGTCTACTGCTGCCGCTCTTGCTGTTTCCCCACCATATTAAATGTGGTGTTCGCGTCAATAGTGCCTTGAGCGCCGCCTTCGACCAGCACGCCGGTTGCGATCTGACCAACATTGAATGTCGCACCGTTAGTGTTAATTGTCGTGCCTTTGCCGCTGCCCATTACGCCAATTGCCGAAAAGTCGTCGGGCGTGAGTGTCAGGCTGTGACCATCAAAATCTGCGCCATCCTGGTAGCGGAAAAGTACGGAAGACCAGCCTGGCGTTGTAAAGCTGCTGTTGGCGGGCAAATTGATTTTGGCGTCTGGGCCGAGGGCATAGAAGGTGATCTGATATTGACCGCTGCTCTGTTGAGGCAAAGCGTTTGACGTTACGTTGACTGTGGCATCGCCTTCGGCGCGGATGCCAATGACCGAGTCGCCATTAAGGTTGATCGGCCCGCTGAGATCCGCTTTAGCCTGGCCGCCCGGTTCCCCTTTTACCCAAACGGCGGTATCGAAAGTACCGTCATAGACATTAACGTGGGCGTTGACGTTTATCGTGCCGGTAGAGAACGCGCTGGCGCGGTTGCCCTCGTTGGCTATGACTTTAATTGCTGTGGTGCTGTCACCGTTGACGTTGATGGTGCCGGTATTACCCACCCGCCCGCTGCTGCCGGAATCGACCACCAGCATGCCGACGTTCTCGGCTGGCTGAGACTCTGCGCGCCCGTTGAGGTCAATCACACCATTATTGAGCGCCAGCGCGTCAGGCCCGAATCTAACGCGCATGCCGACGGCATTCTGTACCTTAGAACCCAGCACGATACGACCATTATTGATTGCGCTGGCATTCAGAATTTGATCAATACCGAACACGCCGTCGTTCAGATACACCTCGACATCTTGTGTTGCGTCTGTTTTACGGTTCTGCGGGGTGCGGCCAATATACAGGGTGCCATCCTCTGTATTGATAAAACTCCCTTCACCGCTGAAACTCACCCCTGCCGCACTGCTGCCGTTACCAACATTAGCCACGCCAACATTGATATTACCGTGGTTAATGGCATGGCCGTTGCCGAGCCAAATCGCCGAACTGCCTCCCGATACGGGCGCATCACTAAGGGCAAAGTTGATTACGCCATTATTGGTAAACTGGCTGCCATAAGAGGACGCGACAACTTTTCCGATATAGCCCAGCGTGCGGTTATCCACCCCTTCGCCGTTGGCATTATTGAAGAAGCCACCGTTGATCACCCCATTATTAACCCCTATGCTGCCGTTGATCAGCTCCAGCGCCTTGCTTTCTGACTGTACCGGTCCGCTGCTGGCAAGTTTTCCATTAATTATCGCGCGCGCCCCGTTGCTGGCGCGCATCACTGCGGTGCTGTTGTTTTTGACTTCAAGGGTTTTACCGCGATTGATTTTCACACTGGCATTCGGGCCATCGGCGCTCAGCACCACCTGATCACCTAAAGGCTGTGCGACTTCATCATCAAGGTTATTGGTGCTCATGCGGTAAACCACGCTGCCTTCGCGCAGTGCATAGGCTTTACTGAATTCGGGATTGTAATCTTCCGCCCTGAGATTGGCGCTTCTGAGTTGCAAAACCAGCCAGTCATTATAATTTCTTAGTTCGGTGCTGTTAGTGACATTGAAGGCGTTCACCGCGCCATCTTTGGTGGTTACGGTAAAAGCACCGCCATAATCCACCACGTTACCCACGTTATAAGCGAGCCGATCGCCACTGTAAGGCGGGGTTGCCGCGGTAAACGTGATGCGGTTATTTGCGTCCCAGTTCAGGTGTCCCTGCTTCTTAGCGGTAAAGAGTTCGCTCTGCTTAGCCGCCATCGACCAACGATTGGTGCTGGCGCTGCTCGCGGCGCCTTGCTTGCCAATAGCGATATTGAGCGTGCCATTGCTTACGGCGGCGACCCGCGCATTAATATATTGGCCATCTTTCACATCGTAATAATCAGGGACCTGCGCAGCGCCACTCACGCTAAGCAGATCGTTAAACGCAAACGTGTCGTACACATCATAATATGTTGAGGTGTGCGCTTCGAAATCGGGGATGCGGACAGTGAAATTTTGCAGTCCCAAATCGAGCCGTTTTTCACCGATCAGATTGTCGTTAATAATGCGGCCCGTGTTTTGCAACTCACCCAGCGTGATGCGAGTTGCACCACTTACGCCCGGCGCAAACTGCGGTAAACCGCTTAGGGTTTGTGTCGTGCCGTTACACAGGCAATAGACACCAGCCTTATTATCGTTAAATTCAGGGGTATAAGGTTTGAGTAATGCAGCAGAAGCATTGAGTATCGGAAATAACAGACCTTGCGCAGCAACAAGGCTCAAAAACAGAGGATTTAATTTAAACACAATGTTTTCCTCATCAGAGAAAAGACAAAGCCTGCTTAACGTTAGGCGTTATATTTCAGGCGGAGTTTTATGAATAAATTGTTTTCGAAATGATAACGTTTGAAATAGGGTGAAATGAATCACAGCACTTTGTTGCACTAACGTCCAGCAGGACTTAACAATAAGCCGCCTGTGAAAAAATCCTTTTAAAATAAAAGCCAAAAAATAAATAGGGTTTATTGGATCTAATTGAAACCCTTTACCCCAAATAATTCAAACGGATGATTTTGAATTAACGGCCTGTGGTAATTAAAAACAGAGCATGAAAATTTACGCGAAAATTATTAAGGTTATAAAAGGAAGTTTTGTAAAGAGGAATAAATCTAAGGGCAATTTTTCTTCTGAGAAAAATTCATACCCATTGCGCGCGCTTATATTGTTCTTAATATGAACTATCGCAATTTCAATTTATTCCGTTTCCTTTCGCGGCGAGCAGGTGCTGGAAAGATTTCAGTAAGCCCCATCACCCTTTTACCGCCTCGGGAAAAACCTCCACCAGCCAGGCGATAAACACCCGTAGACGATGTGTCACATGGCGGTTTTGCGGATAAACAACGTGGAAAGGATAAACCGGAGGCCGCCATTCATGCAGTATTTCCACCAGCGATCCCTGTTTCAGCTCCTGCTTTATTGAATAAGTGAAGGTTTGAATAATGCCCATTCCGGCAATCGCCGCCGCCAAATGCGCATTGCTTTCATTCACGCCAATGCGATGATCGGGTTTAATTTCTTTTTTCTCGCCGTCCCGTTGAAATCTAAAAGGAAAGGCTCTGCCCGTTAACGGAGAAAGGTAGCTGATCAGCTTATGGCCATTGCTGAGTTCTTCGGGATAGGCGGGAACTCCGAACATTTTTAAGTATTCCGGCGTGGTGCAGGTAATCAGGCTTGCATTACCAATATGCCGCGCAATCAGTGATGAATCGTCGAGTGGGCCGCCACGAATTACACAATCGACATTGCCACTGATCAAATCCACGGGGCGATCGGCAACACCCAAATCAAGGCGAATATCGGGATAGCGTGAAAGGAAGTCCGGCAGCGCCGGAATCAACACGTCGCGAGCCGTTGATCCCCCACATGAATATGCAAGTGCCCGTGCGGTTTGTTGCGAGACACGATAAATGACGTATCGATATCTTCCAGATCGATAAGAATACGCGAGGCTTTCTCGTAATATTCACGCCCTTCCGGCGTGGTCATGACGCGTCGGGTGGTGCGCTGCAACAGACGAACACCCAGATGCGCCTCCAGAGACTTCACTAATTTGCTTAAGGTGGCATTCGGCATGTTGAGCGAATCTGCCGCGCGCGTGAAGTTTCCGGTTTCCACTACCCGCGTAAAAGCCCGAATGGCCATCAACTGATCCAACTGCCGCCCTCCTCAAGTCGCCGGGATGATTATCCACCGCTGTGAATAGTCATTTTCATTTTTGCTAATTTTTCCGCAATGTCTTCGACGCTACATTACTTACAGGGCCTGTTTAGCAAACCATTTAATAAGTAAATGGCTTCAAAAACAGGCAGGTAAATCAACTTATCGGAAGGAGTATGTAATGAGCAAGCCATTGTCTGGAAAAATCGCGCTGATTACCGGCGGTACGTCTGGGATTGGACTGGCAGCCGCCCAAGAGCTGGCTGCACAGGGTGCGCAGGTTTATATCACTGGACGCCGTCAACAAGAACTGGATGCGGCGGTTGCCACACTCGGCTCCACTGCTGTGGGCGTTCGTGCCGATGCGTCATCATTGACGGAGCTGGATGCGGTTTACGCGTTGATCGCTAAACAATCTGGACGACTGGATATCTTGTTTGCTAACGCAGGCGGTGGCGACATGATGCCGCTGGGCGCGATTACCGAAGAACATTTTGACCGTATTTTTGCAACCAATGTGCGAGGCGTTTTATTTACCGTGCAGAAAGCTCTGCCGCTGCTGGTTGATGGTGCCTCTGTGATTCTGACCGGATCCACCGTCTCCATTAAGGGGACAGAAAACTTCAGTGTCTACAGCGCCAGCAAAGCCGCCGTAAGGAACTTTGCGCGATCATGGTCGCTGGATTTGAAAAATCGTGGGATACGCGTCAACGTGGTCAGCCCTGGGCCAGTACGCACGAACGGCTTGGGTGGATTGGTTCCCAAAGAACACCGTCAGGGGCTTTTTGACAGCCTGGCAGCACAGGTTCCATTGGGCCGGCTGGGTGAACCTGAGGAAATCGCTAAAGTGGTCGCGTTCCTGGCATCCGATGCGGCAAGCTTTGTGAATGGCATTGAGTTGTTTGCTGATGGGGGAATGGCTCAGGTTTAAGGGAGTGGTTTATTGACTCTTGAGTTGATCGATAGGATAAAACGTCACCCCTTTTTGGCGTTTTATCCTTTATTTGTCTTGTGCGATCTTTACCCCATAAACCACCCGAGAATCCCCTGCATTGACACAATCAAATGCGTTCGCACGCCGTCACGAATAAGGTTGAGCTGCCGTAACGTATCTTACCCGTGAAGTGTTGAGTGGAAGGAATTATTATCTACCGCAACACGTGGAACGATCGCGCCTGAGCCTGATAACGGCAGGCCTTAGAATGCGAAGACAAAAAAGGCCGCCCATTGGGCAGCCCGTTTTGGCACATCCTTGTGCGACCATGTTTATTTGATGAGCTCAGCCGAAACATAGGCACCGTTATCAACGCGCGCGCCGGTGATTTTGTATGACGCGCCTGCTTTATGCGCCTGAGCCGCAATTTTGGCTTCAGCACTGTCCAGAGTGGAAGCTGAAGCGGTAACACTTTGTGCGAAGCTGCCGAAAGAAACCAGTATCAGAGCGGTAACTGCAACAGTAGTTTTGATGGATTTCATGGTCATTTCCTCAGTGAAGTTTGTTTGTTTGAGGCGTTCTGCCTCGATGTGAACAATCATAGAGCTGAGGAGAGCGGATTAAAAGCTGAGCTATTTGCTCAAATAAATCAAAAATATTGAATATGTTTCGAGTCCACCGAAAAGGCTGTTATACAAGAGCGGAATGAGACGTTGCTCAGCCTTAACCAAAACCATGTTAAAAACGTTATGTCAGAAACCGTTTTGCCATCAGCAAGTTGCCTTCAAACCGGTGTCAAGCCGCTCCCCTTTCAGGCTTCGCGACTAAAGCTGCCAGTGGAAATGCCGATAAATCGTACTCATCCAACCACTGTATCAAGCGACTATGTTAACGATAAATCATAACCAAACCGCTGCATTGTCGAACAAAGGACGTTTGAGCACCGGCTCTGTGCTGGAAAGAACAATTGAAAGATTGTCATCAGGGTTGCGAATAAACAGCGCAAAAGATGATGCTGCAGGACAAGCCATTTCCAACCGCATGACGGCAAACATCAACGCTGATAGCGCCGTAGCGCGAGGTCTGAATGACGCGATTAGCTACTCACAAACCGCTGAAGGCAGCCTGAATACCATCGGTGACTTGCTGATCCGGGCTAAAACGCTGTCGATTCAGGCTGCCAACGGCACGTTGTCTGATGCTGACCGCATAAGTGTAAATACTGAATATCAGCAAATTCTTGCCGGTATAAATGACATCGCCGATCAGACGGAAATTTTTGGTCAGTATCCCTTAGCTACTGATAACCCGGAATTGCCGCCGGCTCTGCTGGGTGATGTCGCACCTATCAAAACCCAATTTCCCGTATCGGGTAAAAGCTATTCGTTTACTTCCGGTATTATCTCGCTGGCGTATATCCCTGCGGGATCGACAAATATAAAAATCAGCATCGATTCGCTGGGTCAGGACGATGATCTCCAGTTATTTACGCGAGACGGCAAACATCTGGCCGGTACGCCGATCAACGGCAGCGATCCCGATTTTACCTGGGTAAGTAAGGGAATAACGGATGACGCAACCGCGACATCACGTCTGCTTACCAGCAGCAACGGCTTCGCCAGCGGGGCAACCTACGACGATTCGCAGCTGACTGAAGGTGGTGCAACGTGGGCATTGGCGGGCAGCAATTCGCTCAGCTATAACGGAATGACCATTAGCTACAGCGGTGATGGCGATCGTTATGAAGATGCAACCACCGGCAATTTCAACGATGGCGTCAATGGCAGTAACCGTCAGGAACGCATCAGCATTAATACCGTCACGGAAGATCTGATTGTGGTGGTAGTCGGCAATGGTTCTTTTAACAGCAATCTTACCTGGGGATTACTGCCAGAACCCACATCGACGCCCGCCGTTGCGCCAAAGCAGAGCCGGCCTTTAGACGTCGTGACCAGCGCAAACTTTGGTCAGCCGGTGCAGTCAGACAGGATTGCGGCTACGCCATCGGATACGAAAACCTTGGGACTGAACAACACCACGTTGCTGAGCGAAGGTGACATTTCCATTACCATGACAGCATTAGATGCAGCGCTAGAAAAAGTCAGCCAATACCGTTCAAGCTATGGCGCTAAGATCAATCGCTACGAATCGAATAAATCCGTGCTGACACAACAAGGGATCGACACAGAATCAGCACGGAGCCGAATTCAGGACGCAGACTATGCCCAAGAAGCGAGTCTTTTAGCGCGAACGCAAATATTGCAGCAGGGACAAAATGCTGTCTCGAAAATAGCGAACAAAACGTCCGAACTCGTTCTTGATCTGTTGCGCGATCAATAACGGCTTCAGGTTCAACGTCCCCGGTTTTCATCTCCGCTTTAGCGCAACCACGCTTGATTATTCAGAGGTTATTTCACTCGGTGCCATGGAGGGCCACTGCCATAAAAGGCCAAACACGACAGCCTTTAAATACGCTTTTTTATGAACACTGACGCGCCATAATAATCTCCATACCAATTTGCTGGCCGTAAGAGAGTTCAAGCGTATTTCCATCCGGGTCATTAAAAAATGCCCAGTAGCCTACTGGCGGCAATGATTGCTGAGCTGCCCGCCGCAAAATCCCTTCCTGTTCAGCCAGTTTGACTTTGGCATCAATCTCTTCCTGGCTGCGACACGCCACACCAATATGACCAAATGGCCCGAGCGGCGTATCCACGCTGACCTGAGACTGAACCAAGACCAACGCAAACGGACGCGTTAAGTCTGAAAGCCAGGCGACTTTCTGCGCCTCAGCTATGCCTGGCTCGCGCTGATGAATCACCTGCATATCGGCATAGCGCTGGTAAAAATCGATACTTTTTGCAGATCTCTCACCTGTAATGCCACATGGCTAAATCCGATATCGTTCGCTGACATATCCCTGCTCCTTGAAATCGCTGGAATCTGAGGATGTCACAAGCAGTAATTAACAGTTGATCGCTGGTGCTTAACTGCTGCGCGGTTATGTCATGACGAAGCACACTGTGAGTTTGCTCACCCTTTTGACCCCTTTGCGCAAACAAAAGGTAAAGGCTATCAAATCCGTAGATTAATACAGGTAGGAGTTATCAATCTGCCGCTATATCTTGTTACGAAACCGAAACGGAGAATAACAATGAGTTCGACAGAAGATACACACAACACGTTAGCTGCAGGTAAATGCCCCTTCCATCAAAGTACGCCAGATCAAAGCGCGGGCGCGGGTACGGCGAGCCGTGACTGGTGGCCAAAGCAGCTGCGGGTAGACCTGCTAAATCAACACTCTAATCGCTCTAATCCATTGGGCGAAACATTCAATTATCGTGAAGCGTTCAGCCAACTCGACTATTTCGCCCTGAAAGGCGATATCAAGGCATTATTGACCGACTCACAGCCCTGGTGGCCTGCGGATTGGGGCAGCTATATTGGCCTTTTCATCCGCATGGCATGGCACAGTGCAGGTACTTATCGCGCCGTTGATGGTCGTGGCGGTTCCGGTCGCGGTCAGCAGCGCTTTGCACCCTTAAACTCCTGGCCAGATAACGTCAGCCTGGATAAAGCGCGTCGCCTGTTGTGGCCAGTTAAGCAGAAATATGGTCAGAAAATTTCCTGGGCTGACCTCTATATTCTGGCAGGCAACGTGGCGTTGGAAAACGCCGGTTTCCGCACCTTTGGCTTTGGTGCCGGACGTGAAGATGTCTGGGAACCGGATCAGGATGTGAACTGGGGTGATGAAAAAACCTGGCTCGAACATCGTCACCCTGAATCTCTGGCGCAGGCTCCGTTAGGTGCGACCGAGATGGGCTTGATTTACGTTAACCCGGAAGGCCCAAATAACAGCGGCAATCCCGCTTCGGCAGCGCCAGCGATTCGCGCCACTTTCGGTAACATGGGTATGAACGACGAAGAAATCGTTGCGCTGATCGCGGGTGGCCACACGCTGGGTAAAACCCATGGTGCAGCCGCAGCCAGCCATGTTGGTGACGATCCTGAAGCCGCGCCGATTGAAGCTCAAGGCTTGGGTTGGGTCAATAGCCATGGCAGCGGTGTAGGTGCAGATGCCATTACATCGGGTCTGGAAGTTGCGTGGACGCAAACGCCAACGCAATGGAGCAACTACTTCTTTGAGAACCTGTTCAAGTATGAGTGGGTACAGACACGCAGCCCAGCTGGCGCTATTCAGTTTGAAGCCGTGGATGCCGATGAAATCATTCCTGATCCTTTCAATTCAGAGAAGAAACGCAAGCCAACCATGCTGGTAACAGACCTGACGCTGCGCTTCGATCCTGAGTTTGAAAAGATTTCGCGTCGTTTCCTGAACGATCCGCAGGCGTTTAATGAGTCGTTTGCGCGTGCCTGGTACAAGCTGACCCACAGAGATATGGGGCCAAAAGCGCGTTACATCGGGCCGGAAGTGCCAAAAGAAGATCTGATTTGGCAGGATCCGCTGCCGCAGGCAGTTCATACGCCAAACGCTGAAGATATTGCGCGTTTGAAAACAGACATTGCCAATGCTGGCCTTTCTGTCGGTGAACTGGTTTCTGTTGCCTGGGCCTCTGCTTCAACCTTCCGTGGCGGCGACAAGCGCGGCGGTGCGAATGGTGCCCGCCTGGCGCTGGCTCCACAAAGAGAATGGGAAGTGAATGCGCACGTTGCACATGCCCTTTCGGTGTTGGAATCAATCCAGCAAGCTTCAGGCAAAGCATCACTGGCTGACGTCATTGTGCTGGCCGGTGTTGTGGGTGTTGAGCAGGCTGCGGCAGCCGCTGATGTTAATATCAGCGTGCCTTTCACGGCCGGTCGTGTTGATGCTCGTCAGGATCAAACAGATGTAGATTCATTTAATCTGATGAAGCCGGCTGCTGATGGTTTCCGTAACTATCGTGGTGTATTGAATGGCACCTCAACTGAGGCGCTGTTGATTGATAAAGCGCAGCAGTTGACGCTGACAACCACGGAATTGACGGCGCTGGTGGGCGGTCTGCGTGCTATCGGCACCAATTTCGATGGCAGCCAGCATGGCGTGTTTACTGGCCGTTCCGGCGTGCTCAGCAATGACTTCTTTGTCAATCTGCTGGATATGCGTACCGAGTGGAAAGCGACCGACGTCACTTCGGAACTGTTTACGGGACGCGATCGTGTTAGCGGCGAAGAGAAATTCACCGCAACGCGTACTGACCTGGTATTCGGTTCCAATGCCATCCTGCGCTCAGTGGCAGAAGTCTATGCCAGCAGCGATGCTAAAGAGAAGTTCGTTAAAGACTTCGTCGCCGCCTGGACGAAAGTGATGAATCTGGATCGCTTCGACCTGCTTTAAGAATCAAGCCCGGGAAAGGAAATCTCTCTTTCCCGGGTTTTTTCTTTAATAGCAATGTGATAAGGCCGCTTTACCACTGCGCTATATTCTAAAAATCATCCTGTTAAAGGGAATGACTTATGCTGATTAACCTACAAAATCACGTTAACGCAACCACACAGAATAAAAATAAAACGTGCCAAAAGCGTGATGCAACAACCAGAGTGCTGTGCTCAAACAGTCAGGCACATATCCAGGTAATGAACCTCAAAAAATGGGGCTTTCACTTCAGGCTATTGCGGCTATTACTGGCTTCTCGGAAAAAGAGATCATTCATTTTCGCTAAAATACCTGATGGCATTGTGTGAAAATATCTCTCTCGTTGTCGATTATTTACTGACTGACATTTCGAACGCTAACACAATAATAGCGTTTTACACCGTTGACACTTTACTCCTG
The DNA here is from genome assembly GCF_018842675.1 of Candidatus Pantoea bituminis. Classification (NCBI taxonomy): domain Bacteria; kingdom Pseudomonadati; phylum Pseudomonadota; class Gammaproteobacteria; order Enterobacterales; family Erwiniaceae; genus Pantoea; species Candidatus Pantoea bituminis. Next base: position 460,876 of record NZ_JAGTWO010000005.1, on the reverse strand, counting down.
TAAAGGATGATGTGCGCACTGTTATTCAAACAACAGCTTAGATAATGGGCAGCAGATATACCAAGAAAAAGCCTCTGCTTATACAATAAAAAAGGCGAGACACGCTTTCTGTCTCGCCTTTTTAATCACGGTTAATCAAAGAGTAAATGCCTTATTGATTAACTGCTTCGTGCCTCTTTCTGCACGGCATTGGGCTTACGATGCGCCAATGGATAAAGCATGCTGGTAATCACTAAACCGATAATCCACGAAATATTGGCGCCGGGAACCAACTTCGCATAAGGACCGGAGAAAAAGGCATTCTCTACAAAAGGCACCTGCACAATAATCCCGCAGAAATAAACTACCAATGCTTGCGTATTCACTAAGCCGTAGCGTCCACCATCAGCACGAAAAATAGACGGAATATGATAATGCTGCTTATTAACATAATAGAAGTCGATTAGGTTAATCACGCTCCACGGGATTAATACTGAAATCAACGCCAGAATAACGTTAATAAAGAGTGCCACGAAGTTATCTGAAGCACCCAACGCCACCAGCACACCGCCAATTAACAGCGAGGCAGAAAATATCATGCGCACGGATGCGCCGGGGGACCATTTGGGGCGAAAGGTTTGCACTGCAGTTATCAGCGAAAGCACCGCGCCATATAAATTCATGGAGTTGTGGCAGATGATATTAATCAGAAACAGCACCATTAAAACTGGCCCTAACCAGCCAGTAGCATGGCGTACAGACATCATGGCATCGCTGGTTGGCGCAATATTCACCGCCATCATGCCAAACACAAACGCCAGAATAGTCCCGCCGCACGCGCCTAAGTAGGTGGCGATGAAGGGCTTCGCAATGCCAACATTGGCTGGCAGGTAACGTGAGTAATCTGAGGTATAGGGTGAAAAGCTAATCTGCCAAACCGCACCGATACAGAAGGTGCCGAACCAGCCCGCCGCACTGATACTGCCGCGTTCCCAGAAATCAGCTGGCAAGGGTTGCAACATCATCAATATCAGACCGACAATCAGCGCCGCGCCCATTACCCAGGCACCAATTTTGTTTATCTTATGAATAAAATGGTATCCCACCATGCCGATAAAGGTTGCCAAAATGGCACCAATAATTGTCGCGAGAGTAACCGGAATCGTCGGAATGACGTTATTAATCACCTTGCCAGAGAGCGATATATTTGAGATGAAAAAACCCAAATATATCACTGTCGTGAAACATATCATTAACAGCGAGCCGTAACGTCCAAACTGCGCCCGGCTTTGTACCATCTGGGGAATGCCGACTTTCGGGCCCTGAGCGGATGTCAGCGCCAGAAACAAACCGCCGAACATATGACCCGCGATAATCGCCGTTAATGCTGCAATAACATTAAGATGAAACGTTTCTGTTGCAATAGCACCACTGACAATCGCCAGGGGCGCGATGTTAGTACAAAACCAAAGCGTAAACAGGCTACGGGGTTTACCATGACGTTCCGATTCAGGTACATAATCTACTGATTTATCCTCAATAAGATTATTTTGGAGTGATTGAGTATTCACCGTATCCTCGAACTATAAAAATAAATTAGCGCGTAAAATAACAAAAAACGCACTCAAAAAAACGCGCAGTTATTCTGACAGAATTATTTGTCTTTTTTATCCTGCAAAGCCTTGTGATATTTCCGCTTAAAAAAGCACTATTACGGCTTTTACTTTTCTGCCGCTTGCGCTTAATAACAGACGTAAAATCAGCTTTATATAGAAATAATCCTTAGAAGCAGGATTGTTTAATCGGTGAATAACTGACCGCATTATTACACCGATTGGCAAGAAGGAGATTCGCCTTATATCGCCGGCACAAAATCGTCTCAGTCAGGCTAAACGTAGCCCATCATCCTCAACAGCGACTGCGCACGGTTCATCGCCTCAGCGCGATGCGTGACCCCAGTTTCTGATACAAATTACGAATATGGGTTTTGATCGTTGTCGCCGCTACCGCCAGTTCTCCGGCAATCTGATCGTTGCTATAACCTGAATAAATCAGCCCCAATACCTGCCATTCACGCTGGGTTAAGGGGCTGGTGCGAATCAATTCAGGCACGTCAGGATGATTGAGCAAACGGCTGATAAAGCTTTCATCAAAATGGGCGAATTTGTGACGATGATATTTATTAATTTCCAGCAGGATCCGACGGGCACGATGACTATCAAGCTCATTGAGGGTGTTTAGCTGAATCAGCTGACGCAGCTGCTGCGCCATCATTTCCCCTTCAATGACAAAATGGCTGATAAAACCGGTGCTGCGCGCGAGCTGGAGCGCCTCAATCAGCGTGCGCTGCGCTTCAACTTTGCGATCGGTTTGCCAATAGATCTGGTTCATCAACAGCAGGTTGCGGTTCATGTCACTCATCAGCCGCAGCGCACGTGCATTGTCATTCAGCTCTTCAAGCACCACTTCGGCCTGGTTCATATCCCCCAGCAGAATCTGCGCACGCGCAATATTGCGCCACTGTCCTTGCAAGAAATGGTTGTTGGCAAAGGCGGGCTTTGGCGTTTGCCGCATCCAGCTAGCGGCGCTTTGTTCATCGCCTGTCATCTGCCAGTAGATCACGCGTACTTTGTCAGCGTTAGCGATCCAGTCGCTGTGCCAGCTGCCGTTGTTAAGCAAATTCTCAAGTCGGTTAAGGTAGCTGCGTGCATTATCCAGATTACCGCGCGCTAAAGAGCATTGAACCAACAGGCCAAGGCATTGGATTTGCTGCTGCGGCTGATAACCGGTTAACACCTTGATGCCTTCGCGCGCGGCGTGCTCCGCCTCATCAAGCCGTCCCCACGCCCAGAGCAATTGTGCACGAATGCGCAGCAAAAATTCATGTAACGGGAACTGAGCAAGATGCTGTTCGCTCACCAGTACAAAGGCCCTTTCTTGGGTTTCATAAGCCGCTTGCAAAAATCCTTGAGCAAAGAGGATCTCGCTTTGCTGGATTAGGCTCCACAGCGCGTAATGCCAGGCTTCATCGCGGCGCGCCATCTGTTCCGTTTGGCGCATCAGCTTAAGTGAATTCACCAGATCGCCTTTGCAGTGCATCACTTCACCGTGCACAGATGTCGCCACAATGCGACTGTAGTGGCGCGTAGCCGGCAGGGTTTCAAGCGCCACTCTCGCCAGGCGCTCGGCTTCATCCGTATCGCCATCATTGATTGCGACCTGCGCGCGCAGCGCGTTAAATTCGCCGCGCAGCGCTTCATCAATTTCGCAGCTGGAGGCGTGTTCGAAGCGTGCCAGCAAACTGTTTACTTCAGAAAAACGGTGCTGGCTCTGCATCAACCAGGCTTGCAGCAGCAGCAGCTTCGGGTTCTCAAGCGTCATCTCCCACGGCAGCGCCTTGAGTGAGGTTTCAAGTAGCGCCAGTTCGCTCTGATTGAACAACGTCCAGGCGTGTTCCAATAACACGTCGCGCAGCATGCTGGCATCGCCAGAAGCCAGCGCATGATGAATCGCTTCACCGGGAAAGCCTTGCGCCATCCAGCTTTCCGCCGCCGCACGATGAATCGCAGGCAGTTCGGCAGCCAGTTCCCATTCGCAACGCTGACGCAGAAAACTGCCGAACAGCGGATGATAGCTAAACCAACTGCCGGAATCGTCCATCCGTTGCAAAAACAGCCCCTGACGCTCAATCTCTTCCAGCCGCATCTGGCCATTCTCTTCGCGTGTCACACACGCGATAAGCACATCATTCATTGAACGCAGCAAGGCGCTTTTTAACAAGAAGTTACGTGTAGGCAGATCGACATTATCCAGCACCTCTTCAACCAGATAATCGGCGAGATGGCTGGCATTAATTCCTGAAAGACGGCGCGCCGAGTGCTGCGCTGAACTCGCACCCTGGCGTGCAGATAACGCAATAAGCTGTAAAGCTGTGGCCCAGCCCGCGACGTCATCGCACAAGCGACCGCTCTCTTCGGTTTCCAGCGGTGAGGGCAACCGACAATCAAAAAACTGTTTCGCTTCCTGATGGGTAAACGCCAACTGCTGGCTGCCCAATTCAATTAACTGCTCGCGCACGCGCAGATTGGCAATGCCAAGCTGTGGCAGATTACGTGACAGCAAAATTAACGTGAGATTTTCTGGCTGATGACGCAAGAAGAAACGCATCGCGTCATGGATCGCACTGTTCGTGATGAGATGGTAATCATCGACGATCAGCCACAGCGGCTGTTGCCACTCCGCCAGCTCAATAAACAGCTGCGAAAACAACGCATTGAGATTGACATACTGCCGCTTCTGAGCAAGGGCCTCGCTGCGTGGACAGCCGCCATTGCTTGCCTGCTGTAAGGCGGCAATCAAGTAATCGGCAAAGCGTTCTGCCTGATTATCGCCCTCGTCCAGTGAATACCAGCCGAGATGCGTTTTGCCGGCTGCCCATTGTGATACAAGTGTCGTTTTACCATAGCCTGCCGGGCTGGTGACTAACACCAGACGATAATTACCGGCTGCCGTGAGTTTTTGTAGTAGGCGTTCACGTATCACGGTGCTTTCGAGGCGCACGGGCCGACTCAGTTTTGAGGGTATTAACATTGGCGTATACAACTCCAGGAAGGATTAACGCATCATTTTTTTACGCTTCGTAATTAATCCTCACACGTTCAAACATTCGGGTACTGAATGCAAGCAGACCGATTAACTGATCTTTACAAAAGTGGGGTTAATCACACTCCTGCGCCGGTTTCAGATAAGCCTTAGCTTTCTCCACCCTGCTCATCCTCCCTGCGTAATTCTGAGGAGGAGGAGGATGGGTACAAGCTGGACGGGCAAACTGGTACGCATTCTGACCTACCGCTCTGACAGGACAACCTAGCCATGACACAGCATCAATTTGATCCCTCCAGCTTCACGAATGCCCTGACACGTCAGTGGCAACGCTTTGGTTTACGCGATGCCCGCGAAATGACGCGCTCGCAATGGTGGCAAGCCCTTAGCGGCGCGCTCGCAGAGAGTGTGGCGGAACAACCTGCCGTAACAGCGCCAACGTCTGCCCCGCAGCACCACGTAAATTACCTTTCGATGGAGTTTCTGATTGGGCGTTTGACCGGCAATAATCTGCTGAACCTCGGCTGGTATAACGGGGTGAATGACGTCCTTTCCACTTTTGATGTCACGCTCAGCGATATTCTGGAACGTGAAACCGATCCCGCCTTGGGTAACGGCGGCCTGGGCCGACTTGCCGCCTGTTTCCTTGACTCAATGGCAACCGTAGGCCAACCCGCTATCGGCTATGGGCTTAACTATCAATACGGCCTGTTTCGCCAACGCTTTGTTGACGGCGCACAGCATGAATCACCCGATGACTGGCAGCGCGATCGCTACCCTTGGTTCAACCACAACGCTGCGCTGAATGTTCAGGTCGGTTTGGGTGGCAAGATCATCAAAGAAAATGGCGAATCACGCTGGCAACCTGCGTATCAACTGTTAGGTGAAGCCTGGGATCTGCCGGTTGTTGGCTATCAAAACGGTGTCACCCAGCCGCTGCGTCTTTGGCAGGCAAAACATGCTCAACCTTTTGACCTCAGCCGTTTCAACGACGGCGATTTTCTGCGGGCCGAGCAGCAAGGCATTGATGCAGAGAAACTGACCAAGGTGCTTTACCCTAATGACAATCATCAGGCCGGCAAGAAATTGCGTCTGATGCAGCAATATTTTCAGTGCGCCTGTACGTTGGTAGACATTTTGCGCCGCCACCATCAGGCAGGACGCACCATTGAAACGCTACCCGACTATGAAGTGATTCAACTCAATGACACACATCCAACTTTAGCGATTCCTGAACTGCTGCGCCTGCTGCTTGATGAACATCAACTGAGCTGGGATCAAGCCTTGAAAATCACCCAGCGCACCTTCGCCTATACCAACCATACCTTAATGCCAGAAGCGCTAGAGTGCTGGGATGTACGCATGGTGCGCAGCCTGTTGCCGCGCCACATGATGATCATCAATACGCTCAATGCGCAGTTAAAACAGCAAGTTGACGCTCAATGGCCAGGCGATGAAGCAAAATGGGCCAAGCTGGCGCTGGTACATAACAACCAGTTGCGTATGGCGAATCTTTGCGTCACCGGCGGTTTTGCGGTGAATGGCGTAGCTGCGTTGCACTCTAAACTGGTGGTGCAGGATCTCTTCCCGGAATACCACCAGCTTTGGCCACAGAAGTTTCACAACGTCACCAATGGCATTACGCCGCGTCGTTGGATCAATCAGTGCAACCCTGCGCTCTCGGCGCTTATCGACAAAACGCTGCAGAAACCGTGGATCAACGATCTTGATGCGCTGAAAGCGCTGGAGAATTACGCCGACGATGCGGCGTTCCGCGCTGAATACCGCGCGATTAAGCAGCAAAATAAAGAAGAACTGGCGCGTTGGATAGCCGCACGTACCAGCATTCATGTCGATCCCAATGCCATGTTCGATGTCCAGATCAAACGCCTGCATGAATACAAGCGCCAGCATCTGACACTGCTGCATATTATTGCGCTGTGGCAAACCATCGTCAGCGATCCGCAGGCTAACCGGGTTCCTCGCGTGGTGTTGTTTGGTGCGAAAGCGGCACCGGGCTACTATCTGGCTAAAAATATCATCTATGCCATCAATAAAGTGGCGGAGACGGTTAACAACGATCCACGCGTTGGCGACCGCCTGAAAGTGGTATTTATCCCCGATTACAACGTTTCGGTGGCTGAGCGACTGATCCCTGCCGCCGATCTTTCCGAGCAAATTTCAACGGCCGGTAAAGAAGCGTCAGGCACCGGCAATATGAAGCTGGCCTTAAACGGCGCCTTGACTATCGGTACGCTGGACGGCGCAAACGTTGAGATTGCCGAACAGGTCGGCAGCGACAATATCTTTATCTTTGGTCACACCGTAGAACAAGTCAGTGCGCTGAAGGCAGCGGGCTATGCACCGCAGACGTGGCGCAAAAAAGACAAACAGCTTGATCAGGTGCTAAAAGCGCTGGAGAACGGCACCTTCAGCAACGGCGATACCGAAGCGTTTGAGTCGCTGTTGCACAGCATCGGCCCCAAAGGCGGCGATCCTTATCTGGTACTGGCTGATTTCCGTGCGTATCTGGAGGCACAAGCCCAGGCAGAAGCGCTCTGGAGCGATCAAGATGCCTGGACGCGTGCGGCGATTCTTAACACCGCACGCTGTGGCATGTTCAGTTCCGATCGCGCTATCCGCGATTATCAGCATCGTATCTGGCAAGCATCACGCTGAGGATCGCTATGAAACCGAAAAACCATCTTGATGGCTTTGCTGAGGCCGTTATTGCGAGCGAGTTCATTAATGCACATGGCCAGCCGCAGGCGATCCCACTAGTGACCCGCCAGCGTTTGCTGGCGATGATGCAACCGCCAACAGCGCTAGCGACCTCGCTTCCCCGGTCACGATTTTCCGCGACGGTGAGCCGCTGATTCTGCACCCGATCATCGATTCAGAGGCGCAGTGGCAATTAGTGAGCGAAGCAGGCGAGCACTGGTCTGGTCGTTGTCATGGGAATCAGCCGCTCCGTTTGCCCGCGCTGTCCATGGGATATCACGAATTTACCTTGATACAAAAAGATGAGACCCGCCGCTGCCGTATTATTGTGACACCGTCACGCTGTTATGAGCCGCCCGCGCTGGTGGCTGGCAAGTCGTTGTGGGGCGCTTGCGTTCAGCTCTACACGCTGCGCTCAGATGATAACTGGGGCATAGGCGACTTTGGTGATCTGCAACGGATGTTGCAAGACTTGGCCCCGCGCGGTGGGGCCTTTATCGGCCTCAACCCAATTCACGCTCTTTTTCCGGCAGATCCTGAAAGCGCCAGCCCTTATAGCCCTTCGTCGCGACGCTGGCTCAACATGCTCTATATCGACGTGGCAGCATTGCCCGATTTCCAACACTCACCGCAAGCGCAAGCGTGGTGGTTGTCAGCGGCTACGCAGCAGGCACTCACCGCAGCGCGTGAATGTCAGGACGTCGACTATACCGCTGTGACACAGTTGAAACTGGCTGCGTTGCGTTTGGCGTGGCAGCAATTCAAACTGCGCGCGCTTAACGACGATAACGTGAAAGCCTTTGCGGCATTCATCGACGAAGGCGGTGAAAGCCTGCGGCATCAAGCCTTGTTTGATGCGTTGCACGCCAAACAACGTGCAGAAAATCCTGCAAGCGGAGACTGGCCAACCTGGCCTGAGGCGTTACAGCATCCCGACAACCCCGCGGTACGCGCTTACGCGCAACAGCACGCCGACGAGGTGCGCTTTTATCTCTGGCTACAGTGGCTGGCGGCTCAGCAATTCGCGGCGTGCTGGCAGGTTTGTCAGCAGCAGGCGATGCCGATCGGGCTTTACCGTGATTTAGCGGTTGGCGTCGCGCAAGGCGGAGCAGAAACATGGAGCGAACGTGATCTCTACTGCCTTCAGGCGAGCGTTGGCGCACCACCTGACATTCTTGGGCCGCTGGGTCAGAATTGGGGGTTACCACCGATGGATCCGCAGATCATGCGGGCACGCGCCTTTGACCCTTGGATTGCGCTGTTGCGCGCTAATATGCGCGACTGCGGAGCGTTGCGTATCGATCATGTGATGGCGCTGCTGCGATTGTGGTGGATCCCCGTAGGACAAAGCGCTGCGCATGGCGCTTACGTCAATTACCCTATCGACGATTTGCTGGCTATCCTTGCGCTGGAAAGCCAACGCCATCAATGCATGGTGATTGGTGAAGATCTCGGCACGGTGCCCGAAGCCATCGTCGAAAAGCTGCGTGAGGGTGGCGTGTACTCCTACAAGGTGCTCTATTTTGAGCAGGCGAACGCACAAAGTTTTCGTGCGCCAGCAAACTGGCCACGCCAGGCAATGGCTGTCGCCACCACACACGATCTGCCCACACTGCGCGGTTGGTGGCAAAGCGACGATTTAACCTTAGGTAATCAACTGGGGCTTTATCCCGATAAACTGATCCTGGCGGGGCTTTATCAGCAACGGCTGGCCGCTAAGCAGGCGTTATTACACAGCCTGCATCGCACCGGTAGCCTGCCAAAACGCGCCGGGCGTCAGGCGCAGCGCACCTTAATGGGTAAATCCCTGAATCGTGCTATGCAGCGTTATCTGGCTGACAGCAACAGCGCCTTGCTGGGATTGCAGCCCGAAGACTGGCTGGATATGGCCGCACCGGTCAACGTTCCCGGCACGTGTAACGAATATCCTAACTGGCGGCGCAAGCTAAGCGCATCGCTGGAACAGATATTCAGTGATCCAGAGATCACCACGTTGCTGCGCGATCTCGATGGTCGCCGACGTCAAAAATAAAACACAAAAAAACCTCACTGCTTAGCGGTGAGGTTTTTTCAATGCAGTGAAATAGGTTTTAAAAGGGTGCGCCGAAGCGCACCAGATGGAGCAAATTCAGCCTTGTCGGGGTAACTTCACCCCTTGCCTTTTACACTGCTGATAAAAACTTTGCGCGCAGAGGTTGAACCTAAACGTTCCGCCTCATCCAGCAGCTTCAGCGCTTTATCAATGTTGCCGCTGTCGACGGCCTGTTTAATACTCTGATTAAAATAACCTTCAGTATCATTCATGATCGGTTCACGCTTAGCCGCAGGTGTTGGCGCGGGCGCAGCGGTATACGCCGCAGGCGCGACCGCTGGCGAGTTGCCGACCGTTACCGGTCCCGGACCCGATGAGCCAAACAGCGGCCCAACCAAAATGGATGAACCTGCACTGGTTTTCACTTTGAGCTTGAGCGTCCCTTCGCGGCTATGGTGAGCAATCGGATCGGGAATATCAGGCACCGCATTTCCCGTTCCTTTCGCGTAGGCTTTAGCGGGATCGATCATCGTAGTGGTTTGGGTTAGATCTTTTTCGGTAGTGAAAACCAGCAAATAGATTTTTTGCTGACCCAGCGCAGGCGTCAGCTTCATCACGCCTTCCAGTCGATCGGCGGACATGACGCCCGGCTGCTGATAGGTAAAGAAGCGGCTGGGAAACCACGCAGCGGGCCGCATGTTCTCATCCAGTACCAACACGTTAGGCGCAAAGACCTGATTCTTCTCTACTTCACTTGTCAACGTCAGGGTCAGTTCGCCGATATTGGCGGGCAGGCTGTATGCCACAACCGGGCCGGCCAACTCCGCGTCATTCAAGCGCTGGCCGCTGTTCGCAAGCGTTGTGATTTGCGTGCGTGAAGGATCGACAGGTTGCCAGGTCAGTGACTGGATACTTTGAGCAGAGAGCGTGGGTGCAGCAGAGAGATCCTGCGGCACCAGATTGATATCAGCGTGAGCCGTGAAGCTTTGTCCCGCCAGGAGCGCAGCGCTCAGGCAGAACGCGACCAGCGTTTTTGTCATTTTCATTATGGTTACCTCAAAAAGACTGTCAGGCAGCGGCGTTAGCCAGGCAATAGCGTGCCGCGACCAAATTGACATAGCAGAGGCGAAAAGCGGCGCTTATCGCTGCCTTTCGCCTCTTTTTAGCGTGAAATCTCTTACCACCAAATTTCCATCTGCGCGCCGAATGACCACTCATCGTTGTCGCCACGGCTACTGGTCAGCAAACCGTTACCGGTGCTGTCAGCCGAGGCAAATGAGGTCAGATCGCCTGCAGAGTCTTTGCTGTAGCCCCACTTCTCATCCCATTTTGCGTAGGTTGCAAACAGGCGCAGTGCAGGACGTGACCAAATGCTGTCACCCGCCTGCCACTGTTGAGCCAGCGTGACTTTGTATTGGCCGTTGCGTTCGCTGACTTCCTGCGACTTCACATTGTCGTAGCCCAGTTCCAGCAAGGTGCTCATGATTGGCGTCCATTTGTACATTGGGCGCACACCCACGGTGTACCACTCGGTTCCGCGATTGTTGTCGAGATCGGTGTTCTGATACATGGCGACGTACATCAGATCCCAGCGGTCAGCCAGGGTGATCGCCCCGTGATCGAGGATGCGATACATGTTGCCGTTGTTGTTGATGTTGCTGCCCTGCGGCAAGCCTTTGCCTTGAGAGGTCAGCGCATCCGTAGCGTACTGCAGCACGAATTTGTTGTAGCCCTTCATCATGCTTTGGGTATGTTCAGCCGTGAACATCCAACCATCTTTCGACGCACCGTCTTCCAGTCGATAACCGTCACGGGCGTTGGCACGACCGTAATCAACACCTAACTCAAGCACGCCATCTGGGTTGGTTTCCAGTCCGGCCAGACGCATATCAAACACGTCATTCGCGGTGCTGGTGGCATAATCACGAATCTGATCGTTAGAGAATGTATAGGAACCGCCCGCTTCGGATGAACGCGTAGCAGCAAACGAGAGCTTACCGAAGCCTAAATCAACATCTTCCAGGCCGGCACCGGGACCTGAAATATCCCAGTAGTAGAAGTCGATCATGTGAACGTCATGACGCTGATAGAAACGCTTACCGGCCCAGATGGTTGAACCCGGCAACGCTTCGATCAGGTTTTTACCCTTCACATTGGCTTCACGGAAGGCGGGAGACGTCGCTTCCCAGTCGTTTTGCTGAGAAACGGAATAGGCAACATTGGTATCGAAGTAGAAGCTTTTATCGCCCTCTTTCCATACTTCTTGCCCCAGTTTCAGTTCAGCATAGGTTTCACATTCGTTACCCAGACGATATTTACTTTGTGCACCGGTCGCCTGAAAACATTGTTGTTCACCACCGCTGCCCGTCCAGCCGATGCCGGAACGCGCGTAGCCGGTAAAATCTACCGCCATCGTTGGTGCAGAGAGCGTACCCACCGCGACGGCAACAGCGATGGGAAGTTTGCGCAGAGTTAACATTTTCTATCTCCTGAGGTCATTGCTTTTCTTGTTTTGGGGTTACACACCAAGCTCTTGATGCAGCCTGCGACAGGCGCTTCCATCTTCACGGAACAGGTGGCAGCGCTCTGGCGGCAGGCCGATACCTAATGTGGCGCCCTCTTCTACCAGCACGACGTCCTCCTGGCGGTAAACCAGGTTTTGACGAATGGCGGGAATTTGGATGTGGATTTGCGTTTCATGCCCCAGTTGCTCGACCACCTGAACTTCACCTTCAAGGGTGACGTCAGCGATATCGCTGGGAAGCAGATGTTCTGGACGTATGCCTAACGACATGTTGCTGCCAACCTGCACGCCTGCGCTGTCAACCGGCAGCCAGACCAACTGCTGATTGGGCAACCTGACCTGCACCTGATCAATCGCGGTGGCGGTGACTTTGACGGGCAAGAAATTCATTTTTGGCGAGCCGATAAAACCGGCCACAAAGCGGTTGGCGGGATAGTGATACAGCTCAAGGGGCTTGCCGATTTGCGCCACTACGCCGGCATCCAGTACCACGATCTTGTCAGCCAGCGTCATCGCTTCGGTCTGATCGTGGGTGACGTAAATCATGGTGCGTTTCAGGCGCTTATGCAGACGCGATATCTCAATGCGCATTTGCACGCGCAGCGCCGCATCGAGGTTGGAAAGAGGCTCATCTAGCAGAAACACGCGCGGTTCAGCCACCAGCGTTCGGCCAATGGCGACGCGCTGACGTTGCCCGCCGGAAAGCGCTTTAGGGCGGCGATCCAGCAGATGTGCCAATTGCAGCACTTCCGCCACCTGATTAACGCGCTGGTGAATCTCAGCTTTCTTCATACCCGCCAGCTTCAAGCCGAATGACATGTTCTCCTCCACTGAAAGGTGGGGATAAAGCGCATAAGATTGAAACACCATGCCAATGCCGCGCTCTGCTGGCGGCACCTCATTCATTCGTTTATTACCGATCAGCAGCTCACCGCTGGTGATGGTTTCCAGCCCTGCAATCATGCGCAGCAGCGTTGATTTTCCACAGCCAGAAGGACCGACAAAAACCACGAACTCTCCTTCGCGGATATCGAGATCAATATTCTTCGATACCACCGTCTCGCCCCAGGCTTTGGTGACATTGCGTAACGCGACGCTCGCCATGATGCTTTTCCTCTCAGCTTGCTTATCCTTGCCCACCCACTTGGCAGACAGACCCCGGCGACCACTATGGGCAAGGAAACAACCGGCAACATCCTCCATAACAGGTGTGAAGACTGGGGAGGAGTCGGGAGGAGGAGAAAGCGGGCACGTCACCGTTGTTCAAGTGAATGAAGCCATTTTTGTGATCGCAGCCGCAGACCGAAGGTGAGTTTTTTGTGCGCCTGACCGGTATAACGGGTTCGTTTTGCTAAGCCGATCACAGCTTGGTTGGCGAAGGCGTAGAGCGTAGGAGGATGAGAAGTCGAAGCAGATAAACACAATGTAGCGGGTAGAGCATTTACCGCTTCCGCTAAAAGGATAGAGTTATGATGATGAAAACCGGCACCCGAATCCTGGCACTTTCAGCCCTTACGGCCGCACTCTTCTCGGCTTCCGCCGCGGCAAAAATAGAAGAGGGAAAATTGGTTATCTGGATCAATGGCGACAAAGGTTATAACGGACTCGCCGAGGTCGGCAAAAAGTTTGAAAAAGAGACCGGTATTCAGGTGACGGTTGAACATCCTGACAAGATGGAAGAGAAGTATTCGCAGGTTGCCGCCACGGGTGATGGCCCAGACATCATTTTTGGGCGCACGACCGCTTTGGTGGCTATGCACAATCTGGCCTGCTGGCAGACGTTTCTCCCGATAGCGCTTTTCAGGAGAAGATTTTCCCCTTCACCTGGGATGCCGTTCGCTTTAACGGCAAACTGATTGGCTATCCGATCTCCGTAGAAGCGCTGTCGCTTATCTACAACAAAGACCTGTTGCCAACGCCGCCAAAAACCTGGGAAGAGATTGCGGGCATCGACAAGAAAATGCGTGAAAAAGGCAAAAGCGCCATCATGTTTAACCTGCAAGAGCCCTACTTTACCTGGCCGCTGCTGGCAGCAGGCGGCGCTTACGCCTACAAGCCCACCGATGGCGGTTATAACGTGAAAGATATCGGTGTTGATAATGCCGGTGCCAAAGCGGGTATGCAGTTCCTGGTTGATCAGGTGAAGGCAAAAACGTTGAATGCGGATACCGATTACTCTATTGCTGAAGCAGCCTTTAACAAGGGCGAAACCGCGATGACCATTAACGGTCCGTGGGCGTGGAGCAACATTGATAAAAGCGGCATCAATTATGGCGTGACGCTGCTGCCATCGTTAAAAGGCAAACCATCAAAAACATTCGTCGGCGTGCTGAGTGCCGGTATCAATGCTGCGAGTCCTAACAAAGAGTTGGCGAAAGAGTTTCTTGAAAACTATTTGCTGACCGATACGGGTCTCGAAACCGTCAATAAAGATAAGCCGCTGGGTGCAGTCGCGCTGAAGTCCTATCAGGAAAAACTGGAGAAAGATCCCCGCATCGCCGCCACCATGAACAACGCGCGCAGCGGTGACATCATGCCAAACATTCCCCAAATGGCCGCCTTCTGGTACGCCATGCGCACCGCCACACTTAATGCGTTCAGCGGCAGGCAAACCGTTGATGCAGCGCTAAAAGATGCCCAAGCGCGTCTGAACAAGTAATCCTCTCCTGGAGCCGGAATTGTCCGGCTCATTACCGCTGTTAAGGAAAACCGAATCATGTCAGGAAAACCGAAAGCGAGGCGGCACAGCGCAGTGCTGAAGGGCTTACTCGTCGGGATCTGCTGTCTGCTGGTCGGCTATCTGCTGATTTTAATGTATGCCCAAGGCGAATATCTGTTTGCGCTGCTTACGCTGATTGTCAGTGGACTCGGCATCTGGATTTTTTCCAATCGCCGCGCCTATGCATGGCGCTATGTTTATCCGGGCATTGCCGGGATGGCGCTGTTTGTGCTTTTTCCCTTGGCGTGTACCGTCGCTATCGCATTTACCAACTACAGCAGCACCAACCAGCTTACTTTTGAGCGCGCGCAGCAGGTGCTGTTGAGTCGTCAGTATCAGGCCGGTAACGCGGTAAATTTTTCACTGTTCCCTTCCGGGGATCGCTGGCTACTGGTGCTGACAGACGGCGAAAATGGTCAAACGTTTGTTTCTCCACCTTTCACTTTTGGTGAAAAGCAGCAGTTAAAAATGACCATCTCGACGCCGCCTACAGGTGAACGCGCAACGCTGCGTACCATTACCGGTAATCGACAAGCGTTGAGCCAAATCAGCGCTGAACTGCCCGATGGTCGGCAGCTCGTCATGAGTTCGCTGCGCCAATTCTCAGGCACGCGACCGCTTTATGTAGAAAGCAGTAACGGCGATTTAAAAAACCAGCAGAGCGGCACTGTTTATCGCCCTAACGCTGAGAGCGGCTTTTATCAGGTGTTGAATGCCGATGGCAGCTGGGGCAGTGAGAAATTGAGTCCCGGTTATACCATCAACACCGGCTGGCAAAATTTTCTGCGCGTCTTCACTGACGAAGGCATTCAAAAACCCTTCCTCGCCATATTCGCCTGGACGCTGATCTTCTCGTTGCTGACAGTGGTTCTCACCGTCGCGGTTGGCATGGTTCTGGCTTGCGTGGTGCAATGGGAGGCGTTGAAAGGCAAAGCTATCTATCGCGTCATGCTGATTTTGCCTTACGCCGTGCCGGCGTTTATCTCCATCTTGATTTTCAAAGGGTTATTCAACCAAAGCTTCGGTGAAATCAACGTGATGCTCGACGCCCTGTTTGGCTTCAAACCGGCCTGGTTCAGCGATCCTACGCTGGCACGCGCCATGCTGATTTTGGTGAATACCTGGCTCGGCTATCCCTACATGATGATTTTGTGTATGGGACTGTTAAAAGCGATCCCGGACGATCTGTATGAAGCCTCCGCGATGGACGGGGCTGGACCGATGCAAAACTTCTTTCTCATTACCTTACCGCTGCTGATTAAACCGCTGACGCCGCTGATCATCGCCAGCTTCGCGTTTAATTTTAATAACTTCGTGCTGGTGCAGTTGTTGACCAACGGCAGCCCCGATCGCCTCGGCACCACCA
This sequence comes from Candidatus Pantoea bituminis, assembly GCF_018842675.1. NCBI lineage: Bacteria > Pseudomonadati > Pseudomonadota > Gammaproteobacteria > Enterobacterales > Erwiniaceae > Pantoea > Candidatus Pantoea bituminis. The sequence continues at coordinate 444,933 of NZ_JAGTWO010000005.1, read as the reverse complement.
CACCAGCGGGCTATACCGATTTGCTGGTGAACTACACCTGGCGTATCGCCTTTGAAGGCGGCGGCGGGCAGGACTTTGGTTTGGCTGCCGCTATCGCGACGCTGATCTTCCTGCTGGTGGGTGCGCTTGCGGTGATAAACCTGAAAGCAGCACGCTTAAAATTTGATTAAGGAGCAGTTATGGCAATGGTTCAACCTAAATCGCAGCTGCTGCGTCTGCTGCTAACGCATCTGCTGCTGCTGACCTTCATCGCCGCGATTCTGTTTCCGCTGATGATGGTGATTGCGATCTCGTTGCGTGCCGGTAATTTTGCGACAGGCAGCCTGATCCCGGATCAAATCTCGTGGGAACACTGGAAGCTGGCATTGGGCTTTAGCGTGGAGCACGCTGATGGACGCGTCACACCGCCGCCCTTTCCGGTGCTGCTCTGGCTTTGGAATTCAATAAAAATTGCTGCTATTAGCGCAATTGGCATTGTGGCTCTTTCGACCACCTGCGCTTACGCCTTTGCTCGAATGCGTTTTACCGGCCGCGCCAGCTTGTTAAAAGGGATGCTGATTTTTCAGATGTTCCCCGCCGTACTGTCACTGGTGGCTATTTATGCGCTGTTTGATCGCTTAGGACAGTATCTGCCCTTTATCGGTTTAAACACCCATGGCGGGGTGATCTTCGCCTACCTTGGCGGCATCGCTCTGCATGTCTGGACCATCAAAGGCTATTTTGAAACCATTGATGGATCGCTTGAAGAAGCGGCCGCCTTAGACGGTGCCACGCCGTGGCAGGCGTTCCGTTTGGTATTGCTGCCGCTTTCCGTGCCGATTTTAGCGGTGGTGTTTATTCTGGCGTTTATTGCCGCCGTGACTGAAGTGCCGGTTGCCTCGCTATTGCTGCGCGACGTCAACAGCTACACCCTGGCGGTGGGGATGCAACAATATCTCAACCCGCAAAACTATTTATGGGGCGACTTTGCCGCAGCTGCGGTGCTCTCCGCCATTCCGATCACACTGGTTTTCTTGCTGGCTCAACGCTGGCTGGTAAGCGGCCTCACTGCAGGCGGTGTGAAAGGCTAACGATCATCATTGTGTTATTGCCACTGCTTCCTCAATGCTCTCTGTGATTGAGGTTTTCGGCGGCCTTCGGGCCGCCTCTTTTCTTTTCAGCCATTCGGCTTTTATTCCCACAGACATCACGTCGCGCGCTCTGCTGCCAGCTGCGTCAGCCAGGATATCATCGCTTCGCTGCCAGGTTGATTCAGTGTTCGTTGCGGCCAGGCGAGCATATAAGGTTTGCTGAGCGGCAGGCTCATCTCGTCAATGATCACCAGATCCCCTCGCGACAGCTCAGCTGAAATTAATCGCCGCTGTCCTAATAAAACGCCCGCACCCGCGACTGCCGCATCAATGGCCAGCGACGTCAAATTAAAGCTGAAAGCGGGCTGCGGCGAAGGTTCAGGCACGCCTCTGGCCTGAAACCAGCTGCGCCAGTCAGGCAAGAATCGTCCTTCGTTTCCCCAGTCGAGGTGAATTAAAGGGGCATGCTTGAGTAATGCCGCCTGCGGATAGCGCGTTAATAACAGCGGGCTGGCGACAGGAATGACCTCATCAGTAAACAGCCATTGCCTGTCCAGTTGCGGATAGCGATCCTCGCCAAAGCAGATAACAAAATCAGCAGGCGTGGCGGTGAAATCCACAGGTGCATGGGTGCCATGCAGACAAAGGTCAACCGTTGGGCAATGTTCACGCCACTGAGATAACTGCGGCATGATCCACTTTGACGCCAAGGCAGGCAGCGCATAGAGCGTAAGTTTCGGCGTGGCGGCTGCATGTCGAATGTTCTGCTGTCCAAGGTGCAAAATATCAAAGGCTTCTGTGACGTAGCGCAGATATTCTTTACCGGTTTCAGTGAGCATGACGCCGCTTTGCGTCCGTACAAACAGCGTGCTGCCGAGTTGCTCCTCAAGCTGTCGAATTTGCTGGCTAACGGCTGCGGGCGTCAGCGCCAGTTGTGCCGCTGCTTTTGCCAAACTTCCTAGCTCGGCGGCCACTTTAAAGGCGTGAATAACACTAATTTTGGGTAAACGCGATGTGTGCATAGGCATTAAGTTATCCTTATCAAAGCGTTAAATTTTTATCGTTATTCGGCATTGGCTTAGCGGGCTACAGTAAGTTGAAACCTGCCAACCAAGAGAATTGCACCCATGCCTGGATCACTTGTACGTTTGGACCTGCATCCTTTGGATGACATCGAATGGCGTCGTTCCTGCCGCGAGCAGCTCAACACGCAAGGTGCGCTGGTACTGCGCAACTTTTTGCAGCCTGAGGTGCTGGCGGCAATCAAGGCGGAAGGCGATGCACAGCGCCATCTGGCTTACCATACTGCCAGCAAACATAACGTTTTTCTGATGAAACCCGATGCCGATTTTAGCGCCGACCATCCTCGAAATCGTGACGTGATCAGCACCAAAGGGTGTATCACTGATGATGTCATCGCGGCCGATTCACCGTTACGTCAGCTCTATAACAATGACACGTTTAAGGCTTTCCTCTGCGATGTGCTGGGTGAAGCTGCGCTTTTTCCTTACGCCGATCCTTTATCATCCATCAATCTTCATTACGCCCCGCACGGACAGGAGTTGGGATGGCACTTTGATAATTCATCGTTTGCCATCACGCTGCTGGTACAAAAACCCCGTGGAGGCGGCATTTTTCAATACGTGAAGGATCTTCGAAATGCCGACGCGGGTGAGATGAATTTTAACGGCGTTGCGGCGGTTCTGGATGAACGCCAGGCCGTTGATGACCTGGCGATTGAAGCGGGTGATTTGGTGCTGTTTCGTGGCCGTAATTCACTGCATCGCGTAACACCAACTGAAGGCGACATCACCCGCATGCTTGCCGTCCTGGCTTATAACACGCAACCTGACATTGCCCTGTCAGAAACCGCTCGTATGACCTTTTACGGGCGACTTTAAGCGGTGGGTGTGCCGGTTAAGGCACGCCAACCTCGACGGAAAATTTGCTGCGTACGAAACGCCACTAATGCCTGCCAGTCATCATCGGCAGGCCAAAATCCTTCAACCAGATCGCGCTTAATGTCACGGCCTTGCGGGCTGTATGGGTTTCCATACAGATGCAGCCAGTGATCCTCACGTACCCGCCGATGCATATCCTCGCCTGAATACGTACCGCATTCAATAACCAGTGGAAGCATTCGCGTTTGCGGCAGCGATGTCAGCAAATATTGTGACAGGTAGCCTGTCGCGGTAGCCGTAACGCCAGTGACACTGTCACTATCTTTGCCGGTGAGCAGCAGCGTCAGCCATTCTCCATAGATCTCTGCCCCCCAGCTGTGCGCAGCAACGCGCTGTTCGGCAATTGAAAGCAGCATCGGGTGCCCCCAGGCGCCCGCCCCGGTGTGAAGATCAAAGCTGAGGAGGGTTTTGGCTTCGCTAAGGTGCGTTGCAATAATCTTTTGCATCGTCAAACAGGACCAACTTGGCCGTTCGCCGCCATAAAAGAACCCGGTCGGTTCGCTGTATTGTCCCGCCTCTACCACCGGTTTCACGGCTGACCAGCCAACGGTTTCCAGCGCGGCTGCCAGTTGCCGGTCAGCACTGGCTCGCTCGCCGTGATAAATGCTGTGCCATTGCCCATATTGGGCATTTACAGGTGCGGGTTGACTGAAGTCGATAAAGTTTCGGTTCAAATCAATATTGTCTTCATTTACCCGCCGCAAATGCGCTGCACCCCACGGATTCAGCAGATGAATAAATACCAGCGCGGTATCAGCTTGCAGGGTCGTAACATCCAGTGCATCAAGCCAGCCGATTTGGCTGTCTGAACCGTAATAACCTTCAACACCGTGTGTACCAGAAATGATCAACATCACGCGGCTGGCCTGTGCACTGCCAATTAGCGCAACATCGGTATAGAGCGTTTCATTGTTGGGGCCAGAAAGTGGATGTGGATACGAAGTAAGCGTGCCACTTTTACGTTCTACCGCAGCGATAAAACGCGCCCGCTGCACACTGTATTGAGGTAATTCACGTTGTGCCATCGTCGTTAATCCAGTGGGTAGACATCAAAATTGAAGTATTTTTTTGCTAACTGATCGTAGGTTCCGTTTTTATGCAGCTCCGCCAACGCCTGATTGATCAATTGCTGATTTGCGGTGTCACCTTTGCGTAATGCAATGCCGACACCATCACCAAAGATCTTGTTATCAATGATGGTGGCTTTAATCGCGTAATCTTTACCTTCCGCTTTGCTCAAAAACCCTGCTCAGCCGATACCGCATTGGTCAGGCTTCCATCAAGACGTCCTGCAATCAGGTCGGGATAGACCTCCATCTGATTAGCATAAGAGACCACTTTTACGCCTTCAGGTGCCCACTTGGTTAACGCGTAGGTTTCCTGGATCGTACCTTGAGCGACACCAATGCTTTTGCCGCGTAAGGTGCTGATATCGACAGTGAGTTTGCTGGCTGAAGGTGCAAGTAATGCGCTTGGCGTGTTGTAGAGCATGTCGGTGAACAGGACCTGCTGGCGGCGTTTGTCCGTCATCGACATCGCCGAGAGAATGGCATCAAACTTTTTCGCCTGCAGTGCCGGGATGGTGCCGTCAAAGCCCATTTGAACCCATTCGCATTTCACCTTGGCCTGCTTACACAGGGCATTACCCAGATCGATATCGAAACCTTGCAATGAGCCATCGGATGCTTTTGATTCAAACGGCGGAAACGTGGGATCTACGCCAAAGCGTAAGGTTTGCTGTGCAGATGCCGCACAGCTGAACGCAGCAAGTGAAAGCATTAACAGGGCGGACAGGCTCTTGTTCATCATTAACTCCGGGCAGGTGAAGTTGGAAAAAGCACAACGAGTTAATAGCATGGTGCTGTGCGCTCCACCAGAGAATATGAGGCTTAAGGTCAGAGTAAATTATTATGAAAGAGAAGGAGTTAAGTAAATTTAACAGTGGGATGAAGCTGCGGTTGATGCTAAATGTCCTGTTTTGATTTTTGATTCTATGCTGAACATATTCATTACCTTGTCATTTCGGGGTAAACGACACAAAGGCGGAGATAAATATGAAGTTTGATCACTTACGTATTGCCAGGCCGGTCAGCGAATTAGAGAGAAGTTCTGGCATGTATTGCAGAGGGCTTGGCCTAAAAAAGTGGGCGAATTCAGCGATCATGACGGTTTCAGCGGATGCATGTTGGGCCGCGATGATTTGTCCTGGCATCTGGAATTTACGGTATGCCATAGCCACCCTATTCTTCCTTCACCTTCACAGGAGGATCTACTGGTGCTTTATATCCCCGATAAAATCGACTGGCACAACGCTTGCGCCAGAATGGACGATGCGGGCTTTTCCCGATTGGGATCGTTCAATCCTTACTGGAACAATAACGGCGTGACCTTTGTGGACGTTGATGGTTATCGCGTTGTGCTGCATAACGCAGCATGGGGTTCGACTTAAGCGGTTTTAAGGCATGATTAACACGGCTTAACGTGCTTAATAGTTTTTCTCACTTTTCTGCCCTACTGCTTATGTCAAAGGCATTGGCAGTCAGCCGAGGCGTCGGGCCGATTATCACTGAGCATCGGGCTATACGAAGCACAACGGCCCGGTCTGACAGGACGCCAACAACGTTAACTCTCTGCCGGCGTCTTCGGTGCGCCTGGGCGCGCTGAACAGTAATCCGGCATTCTGAGCGCAATACAGGTCGTCGTCAGGCGTTTTTACCCGCTGGTTTATGATCTTCAAGATAGAAAATAAGATAGATTCCCGGTGAGTTTTCGACTTCTAACGAGGTATAGGTGTAACGAGAAATACTGCCTTTATCATCAATGATGGCTTTATTACCGGCACCAATGCGGCTTACATCGTGGAAATCCCACATTTCACGAAATTCATCACTTTTCTCAATCAGCTCAGTGATTATCGACTCGAAGTTTTCCGTAAAGCGCTCTGCGACTTGATAGGCTCTGAAAGCCGCAATGGTGTGTCTGGCGGCCTTTTCCCATTCAAAAATCTTTTTACGGTACGCATCGCTAAGGAACATCAGTTTCAGTGAATTTCTCTCGGCAGGCGCAATTAAAGACCAGTCAAAAATCTGGGTTGCCGCTGCGCGGTTCCAGTAAAGGATATCCATGTTCGCACGCCGGACAAAGGCAGGGTGCGGATGAAGGGCATCCACCATAGCGATCACTTCAGGTGAAAGTTCAGCGTTATCCTCATTAGATGCCCCGCCACCGAAGACAATGGCATTGAGGTATTGCTGTTCAATCATCGTCAGTTGAAGCACTTTACCAATACGCTTGAGAGCCGCAGGCGAAATGCTGATATCTCTTCCCTGTTCAAGCCAGGTATACCAACTGACGCTCACTGCCGCCAGCTGTGCGACTTCCTCTCTTCGCAACCCGTCAACACGTCGATTCTGCGCGCTGAACCCGAAATCAGCCGGATTCAATTTCGCCCGGTGTCTGACGAGAAAATTTTTGATATCTGCGTTTCTTGACATGCTCACTCCTGGGTATGACCTGAAGTCATAGGATAACCCGCCCTCTTTTTCGCCAGGCATACAGCTTTTATGATGCCGCAAACTTTGCTGATAAGTCCCGTTTTCAACACGCTAAATTCGTTTTTTATCAATGCCGTTAGACAATCTACTGGAAAATAAAATGAGTACGAGCAGCACCAGCAGTATTAAAACCATGCTTACTGGCCTCCTGACACTGGTCACTGTGATGGGAATTGGGCGATTTTCTCTAACACCGCAAATCCCGGTGATGATGAATGATGGTTATCTGACACTTTCGAGTGCGGGGATCCTGGCTGCCATGAATTACATCGGTTATTTGGTGGGAGCGATTCATGTCAGTCGTATTAAGCACAGCCATGCGCAATATCTAAAGGCGGGTATCATGGCGACGGTGCTGGTTACGCTACTTTCTGGCACCACCGGTTCGTTTGCGATTCAGTGCTTGTTCCGCCTGATTGCCGGTGTCGGTGGCGCATGGGCGCTGATCATCGTGACCGCATGGACGCAAATGACGCTGGCTGGCAATAACGCACCTCGCCTCTCTGCCGCGGTATTCACCGGCCCCGGCGTGGGTATCATGTTATCCGGGATATTGGCCTGGTTGATGGCAACGTATCATTTTCACTCCTCCGCCTCTTGGTATGTCTATGGTGCGGTCGCGCTGATCGTGAGCTTACTTATTAGCCGGAATCTTCCCGCTGAATTTGGCGCCGCTAAATCGCAGGTCACGCATCATGAACCCATCAGCGCCAATTTGAAAAAGTTGGTGGTGATCTACGCTCTGGCCGGCTTTGGTTACATTTTGCCAGCAACGTTTTTGTCTCAGATGGCGCATAGCGCCTTTCCTGACGGCAATCAGGCGGCCTTTTTCTGGCCGCTGTTTGGCTTGTCTGCGGTTGCAGGCGTTGCGCTGATTATTCTTTTTTCAGCGCGATTTAATACGCAAGTCAGTTTAGCGACAGCGATGATTTTGCAGGGACTGGGCGTGGCCGCAGCGGTTGTCGTGCATAACGCGGCAGGCTTGCTGATTTCAACGATTTTGACCGGATTGGGATTTCTGTCGATTATGCAGCTGACGATGCGCTTTGCGCGTGAAATATCATCAGGATCCGTGGCAAAAACCGTCGGAATTTTAACCTCGGGCTACGCCACCGGGCAGCTGGTCGGGCCGTTGGTTTCATCAGCAAGCGTTGCGCTCTTTGGTTCTTTAAACGAGGCGATTGTACTTGCGGCGCTTTGCCTGATTGCGGGCGGATGTAGCGTGATGTTGCTGATCAGGAATCCTCAGCCGCTCGCAGCGCAGGGTCAGCGCTAAGGTTCTGTGTTAAAAAAGAAGCCGCTGTTCACATTCGCGAGCGGCGGCTTTGTTGTCTGTTCTGTCATCGGTTAAGGGTTCAGGCCATTTTCTGTGAAACGTGCAGCGCCGCAGCATCATTGGCTTTAGCGACGGCATGGGCCAGATTGCTGTCGAGGCTCAACGCCTGACACAACACGCCCATAAAGCAGTCTCCCGCACCGTGCGTGCTCACTAAAGTAATCTTTTTGGCTGGCAAACTGTGGCTGGCTTGCCCCGCCTCAATAAAGGCCACGCCATGTTCACCCGCAGTAACCACCACGCTGGAAAAACGCGTAGCGAGCGTTTCCGCTGCGAGCACTGCTGAAGCTAAATCATGCACGGTCACATTGCTCATATCTCGCGCTTCAATGGCATTCACCACCAGCAGATCAATGCAGCCCTCAAGCTCAGGTGTGAGTAAGCGTGCAGGTGCCGCGTTAATGCAAACCGGGATATTCCGCTGCTTTGCTGCACGTGCAGCGTGTAAGTTGACCGCTTCGGGCACCTCATTTTGCAGCACTAACATCGTTACATCTTGCCAAAACGCCTCGTTGTCGAAGGTTTCTGCTGCGATGTGCTGATTGGCATTCGACACGACGACCGCGCCGTAATCACCTTCGGCGTCGGTGATCGCCACGCTCATGCCTGAAGGAATATCGTTAATCACGGCGACAGCATCGGTGTTAACGCCCGCCTGCCGTAATACATTGAGCAAAAATTTTCCCTGCTCATCTGCACCGACCGCACCCGCAAAAGCGACGTCTGCTCCTGCTCTGGCGGCAGATACCGCCTGATTCCCACCTTTACCGCCAAACTTATAGCGGCAAGCGCTGCCCATTACGGTTTCGCCTTTTTCCGGGCGATGATGGGCATCCAGCATAATGTCGTAATGCAGGCTGCCGGTGACAACAATTTTACTCATGGTTAGAATTCCCGAAGGTCCTGAACCGCATGCTGTGTTTTCATCAGGTTTCTCTCCGCTCGCTTGAGATCTTTTTTAGCGATGGCCACAAACAGTGCATCCAGAATATTAAGCTGGGCAATGCGTGACGCGGCATTTTCACCTAACAGATGCGATCCCTGAGAGGTTGAATTGAGCACGACATGCGCGTGGCGCGCAATGGGCGACTCGGCGTAATTGGTTAAGGCAATCACTTTGGCACCATTACGCATGGCCAGTTTCACGGGATCATTTACCGCGCGCGTGGCACCCGAGTGACTAATGGCGATGACAACATCATCGTCAGATAACACGGCAGCGGACATCAACATAATATGGGCGTCATCGTAGGCCGTCGATTTAATGCCAATCTTAAGCATCTTATGCGATAAATCTCGGGCTACCGTGGCAGAACCGCCCACGGCATATAAATCGATGTGACGCGCTTTAAATATAATGTCCGCCGCACGGTTGAATTCAGAAATATCAAGAATCGACATGGTTTCTTCGATTGCCTGAATAGACGTTCTGAATACTTTTGCCAGCAATTGCTCCGAAGAATCATCAGGCTCAATTTCAGCATGCAATCCTGCCACTTCAGATTCGTTGTAATAAACCAGACTGCTTCTGAAGTTTCTAAAACCGGTGAAGTTAAGTTTTTTAGTAATCTTAACAATCATCGCTTCCGAGACATTATTTTCCTGCGCGATCTCTTTTAAAGATGTTTGCTCAGTAATGTCAGTTCGGGCAGTAATTGCCTCAACCACTCGTCGTTCTAAGGGCGTGAGTTGGGGCAAACGCATACGGATTTGAGCACCAATGGCTCGCGGATCTTGCTTCATTATTTGCCTCGGGTCGCTCGGTCAATCAACATCGCTATGATAATAATAAGGCCAGTCGCGAGCAATTGGTAAAAGGCCTGAATATTTAGCAGAGTCAATCCATTACGTAACGCACCCAAAATAATGACGCCGATGATGGTGCCAAACACACTGCCTTTGCCACCCATCAAAGATGCGCCACCAATGGCCGCAGCGGCAATCGCATCCAATTCCCATAAATTACCAATTGTCGGTTCGGCTGCGCCTAAACGTCCAATTAGAATCAGCGAGGCCAACGAAGCCAGCATGCCAGAGATGATATACACCGTGACTTTGGTGCGTTTAACCGGCACACCCGCAACACGCGCCGCTTCTTCATTGCCACCAATTGCCAGAATATATTCACCCAGCGGGGTTTTGTTCATCACGGTCCACAGCACCAGCGCAATCACCGCAACAATCACAATCGGCGTTGGCACACCCAACAGCGTACTGTTGATAATGCTACGAAATTCCATGGGAATGCCGAAAATCAGGCTGCCGCCGGTATAAATCAAGGCGATAGCACGGAACAGCGACAAGCCGCCTAATGTTACGATAAAAGGCTGCAAACCGGCGTAAGCGATCAGTGTGCCGCTAAAGATCCCGCAGATTGCACCAATTCCCAAGGTGGCCATAACGGCCAGCGGCACCGGCACGCCTGCTACCATCAAGGTTGCGCCTAATACGGCAGAAAGTGCCGCCGTTGGCCCGACGGATAAGTCGATTCCGCCCGAAATAATCACCAGCGTCATGCCCAATGCAATTAAGGCGTTGATCGAGGATTGTTGTAAAATATTAAGCAAGTTTGGCACCGTAAAAAATACCGGTGACAAAAATGAGAACGTAACAATAATAATTAATAATCCAATCAAGGTACCGGCATCGCGCACATTAAACTTAAACAGCGACGATGAGTGCGGAACAGCCCGATTATTTGTTTGTGTCATCATGTTCATGGCCTTTAAATAAATGCAGGTGAAAAACTCAGGCAGTTTGGTCTACATCTTTAATCGCAAAACGGGCAATGTTATCTTCCGTTATTGCATCACCCTGTAATTCTTTCGTGATTTTCCCTTCTCTCATCACCAGAACGCGGTCAGAAATACGGATGATTTCGGTCATTTCCGAGGAAACAACAACTATCGCCTTACCCGCTTTCGCCAGCTTCTCAATCAGGTTATAGATTTCGGACTTGGCACCAATATCAATTCCCCGGGTGGGTTCATCAAATAAAAAGACTTTTGCATCGGCGGCGACCCAACGTCCAATAATCACTTTTTGCTGGTTGCCGCCACTGAGCGTACCGATGGTTTTTTCAATATCCATAGGACGCAGTTTCAGATCACTCATGACCTCATGCGCCACACGGTTCAGTTTGCTTTTATTAATCAGGCCCGCCAGCGTGAAATTACCCATTGACGGTAACGCCATATTCATTTTTACGGCGCGCTCTTTGATGATGCCCTCTTTCTTACGATCTTCCGGTACTAATCCAATACCCGCTTTGATGGCGGCACTGACATTGTGATTGCGCACCGCATTGCCATTCACCAGCACGCTGCCGCTGCTGCGCTTATCAATGCCGGCGATCAGCTTCAACAGTTCTGTACGGCCTGCGCCCACTAAACCGGCAATGCCAAGCACTTCACCGGCTTTAACGCTGAAGTTGGCCGGCAAAACATCATGGCCGCGTGCCAGGTTCTCAACGCGCAATACTTCCTGATCGGTCACGTAAGAATTATGATCGAGCCTTTCAATCTTGCGGCCCACCATTTTGGCGACAATGCTCTCTTCATCTTCATCGCAAATATTCACCACGCCAACCTGCTTGCCATCACGCATGATGGTAGCGCGATCGCAGACTTTGAAAATCTCGTTCATCTTATGCGAGACGTAAATCAGCGACACGCCCATCGCTTTTAAATCGGCAATCAGCTCCGCCAGGCGATCAAACTCACGGGGTGTCAGGCTCGATGTCGGCTCATCCATCGCAATGATTTTGGCGTCTTCCAGCATAGCGCGGGCAATTTCTACGATCTGCTGCTGCGATACCTTGAGATTTTTGATTGGCTCGTTGGGATCGATGGTCGGATCCAACTGCTTCAAAATCAGTTTGGCGCGCGCCAACTGCGCTTTTTTATCAACCCATAAACCCTTCGCTTTGGTCAACGGGCGGCCAAGAAACATATTCTGGGCAACAGAGAGTTCTGGAACATGCTGTAACTCCTGATGAATCATGGCGATGCCAGCATGACGGGCGCTGAGCGGATTCTTCATTTGTACCGTTTGGCCGTTAACGCTGATCTCGCCACCGTCAGCCGCACGAACGCCAGAAAGGATATTCAGCAGTGTTGATTTCCCCGCGCCGTTTTCACCAATCAGTGCATGCACTTCACCGGGCTTCACAGAAAAATCCACATTTTGTAAAGCAGCAGCACTGCCATAGGTTTTGGTAATGCCGCGCATCATTAAGCGATACTGTTCCATACCCTCTCCGCCTGACTTATTGCTGGGCCAGAAGCTGGCGCAACGTGTTGTTATCTTTGGTCGAAAACGCCTCAACATTCTCTTTGGTGATCAGCGCCTGAGGCGTAGAGACAACGCGAGAGATTTTCTGACCGTTGATCAGACGAATCATGACGTCCATTGCCACTTCACCCGTTAATACCGGGAAGCTGTCGACGGTGCCGGTTAGCTCACCGCGTTTGATGGATGCATAGGCGTCTGAGATACCATCGGTACCAAATACCGCAACCTGCTCAGATTTGCTCAACGAACGCACGGCTTCTACTACGCCAAGCGCCATGGTGTCGTTGTTTGCGTAAAAACCAATCAGATCAGGATGCTGCTGCAAAATGGTGGACGCGGCGTTGTAAGCCTGCTCACGACTCCAGTTGGCGGGGACGCTGGCAACAATGTTGAATTTGCCATTAGCTTGTAGCGTTTCTTTGAAACCTCCGGTGCGCTGGCCAGCCGCATACACGCCCGGCTGCCCTTCAATCACCGCCACTTTGCCGCCTTGCGGATGGTGTTGAATAAACCACTTGGCCACGCGAACGCCGTTATCTTTTTGCACGTTACCGACGTAGTGCTGTGCATTTGGCATCACGGCATCGTTGACGTTTATCACCGGAATATTTTTACTTTTGGCCGTTTCCAGTGCGGGTTCGAGGTTGATGTCTGTTTGTGGCGAAACCAGCAATCCATTGAAGCCCTGAGAAATCAGCGTTTCCGCGATGGATAACTGTCCCATTTGATCGTCTTCATTCGCGGCCGCCTGATACGCCACGGTAAATCCCTGTTTTTTGGCTTCGTTCTGATAACCCTGACCCAGCGAGCGCCAATATTCATTGGTCAGCGTTTTTGATACGCCACCAATTTTCAATGCTTTATCTGCTTTCGGCAGCGCGCCATATTTGCTTTCAAGTTGCGACCAGTCTGTACGATCCGGTTCGGTGTCTGATTTTAAGGGTGCCAACTCAGCAGCATAAACTGTTGAGCAGAGCAGTGATGAGGCAAGTACAGAGAGTAATAATTTCTTCATTTTTCAGCCTTTTAGTCTCAGCATGTGGGGTACAACTTTTCTCTTTATGACGAGCAGAGCATGTTTATTTGGCGAACATAATGTCATTAACGATCTGTTGCGAGGCGACGGCATCCTGACGGCTAATAGCGTCTAGCAGCGCCGGGTTATCGTGCAGTTTTTCACACAGCTTCAGCAAATGAAGCACCGTGGTGATATTGGTTTCCGCTTCACGGATTGGATCCAGACCGCTGGCATCCGGGAAGGTGTCAAAGTAGTAAGCACCTTTATAACCATCGCGCTGCATCTGCCAGAGGAATTCCAGCGTGGCGCGTGGATTTACAGAACCCGCCATCAGGCCATCATCACGTTTGCCCCAGCCATCGTTGAGATCCAGGCCTAACAGTCGTGAACGACGGGCAACCATCGCAGCGGCATAAGCAGGGATTTCATTAGCGAACAGCACGTGGGCGAAATCCAGGGTAATACCGAGGTTCGGGCAGCCCGCTTCTTCCACTGCCAGCAAACAGGTGGTGGCATTCGGAAAGATACTGTAGGCGCGCGGCTCGTTGGGTTTGTATTCGATACTGACATCAACATCTGGCGCATATTCAGCGATTTCACGTACTGCGTTGACCGCGTCTTCCCAGATTTTTTGTAATCCGCCTGGAAGCAGTAGTCGAAACCATCTTGCCCCATCCACAAGGTCATTAGCGTTGAGCCAAATTCACGTCCCGCATCAATGCCACGCTTGGTCAGTTCAATCGCTTCACGACGAATTGCCGGGTTCGGGTTAGTGAATGCACCAATTTTGAACTGCGGCGCATCCCAACGCATCTGCATGCCATTCACTGCCAGGCCTGCATCTTCGATTGCCTGTCGCATGGTTTTGATATCAGTGGTCATATGTTGCGGATAATTCAGGTCGAGATGTGTTAATCCTTTGACCTTACCGGCGCGAGCAATCATCTGCAGGACTGATGGCTTTCCCTGTAGGTCTGGCCAGTAAAGGTTTGCTCCAGAGGCAAACGAGTTAAGGCGTGTAGCAAATTTCAGTTCCGACATAAGGATTAACCCTTCAAAATTAGATTGTGATGTACTTTCCAAGTTCACGACATACCGTGAAGTTATATAAAATCTACCTTTACCCAAATAATAAGCAAGCGTAATTATGTGCAGGTGTTGTTTTTGGGATGTGCTTCACAAAGCGTGCAAGAGCAGCGGAAGCCCCGTTATTTCTGGCACACGAAAAGCGCAGCGGTACATAACCGACCGTTTTTTAATCCAATGCAGTTAGCTGCGCGATTATTTTATGGAGGGTTTTCAGTCGATTTACTTCACAAACTTGCACCAAGTTGTTGAGCAGCGATCTCTTTTGAAAAATTATTCGCGGCCAAAAGGGGTGAAGCATGATAATGGCGGACGCTTGCGGCACGCCGGACTCATCCGTGCGTTCTGCAACACTTACTCTCTCAAGGAACTGGAGTGATATATGTCCACATTGCGTTTACTGTTATCGGAATCGAATGATCCCTGGTTCAACCTGGCCGTTGAAGAGTGCATATTCCGCCAGATGCCCGCGACGCAACGGGTTCTGTTTTTATGGCGAAATGCAGATACCGTGGTGATTGGTCGCGCGCAAAATCCGTGGAAAGAGTGCAACACCCGACGAATGGCGGAGGACAATATCAAGCTAGCGCGTCGCAGCAGCGGCGGGGGCGCGGTGTTTCACGATTTGGGTAACTGCTGTTTTACTTTTATGGCGGGCAAGCCGGAGTACGATAAAAGCGTTTCTACCGCCATCATTTTGCGTGCTTTGACAACGCTGGGTGTGCCTGCGGAAGCCTCTGGTCGTAACGATTTAGTGGTTAACACCCTGGATGGGATGCGTAAAATTTCAGGTTCTGCCTATCGTGAAACCCCCGATCGCGGTTTTCACCACGGCACAATTTTGATGAATGCCGATCTTTCGCGCCTGGCGGATTACCTTAATCCTGATATCAAAAAATTGCAGGCCAAAGGCATCACTTCTGTGCGCTCTCGCGTAGCGAACCTTGAGGAGTTGGCGCCCGGCATCAGTTATGAACAGATCTGTTCCTCCATCATTGATGCCTATTTTGAACATTTTGGTGAGCAATGCGCACCCGAATATATTTCACCCGATGCATTGCCTGACTTGCCTGGTTTTGAACAGCAGTTCGCCAAACAAAGCAGCTGGGAATGGAATTTTGGCAACGCCCCGAACTTTTCTCATTTGTTAGATACGCGTTTTAGCTGGGGCGGCGTGGAAATTCACTTTGATGTGGAACGTGGGATTGTCAGTCGGTGCCAGATATTTTCCGATAGCCTCAATCCTACGCCGCTTGAAACGCTGGCGGTGCGGCTACAAGGCGTGATGTATCGTCGAGACGCTTTATCCGAACAGATGCTGCAATTAAAAGCTGAGTTTCCTGAACAACACAATGAACTTGATCAGCTGGAAGCGTGGCTAATTGAAAGTGTGAGTTAAAGCCTTACTCTTCACTGTTAGTATCTTTTAAAACAATAGCATGCAGGTGTTTTGGAACGCTATGCTATGCGGTTTCTCAAAGGATGCTAAAAAATAGCTTCCCTTATAAAATAAAAAACCGGCCCTGAGGCCGGTTGTCTGTTTAACGCAGAATCCACTTTTGCAGGATTTAGATATAAAAAAGCCCTGTCCTATTGGACAGGGCCTGATACAAAAGATGACTTAAACAGAGACACCGTGCTGTGATGCCAGTGCTGACAAGCCACCCGCAAAACCTTGACCAACCGCTTTAAATTTCCACTCACCGTTGTGGCGATAGAGTTCGCCAAACACCATTGCCGTTTCAGTGCTGGCGTCTTCAGAGAGGTCATAACGCGCGATTTCGGCGTTGTTGTCTTCGTTAACAATGCGGATATAAGCATTGGAAACCATACCGAAGTTCTGCTTACGCGTTTCTGCATCATAAATAGTGACGGCAAAAACCGCTTTCTTCACTTCTGCAGGGACGTTGTTCAGTGCAATTTTAACCTGCTCATCATCGCCTTCGCCTTCACCGGTGCGGTTGTCGCCTTGGTGCGCAACTGAGCCATCTGGGCTGGTCGCGTTGTTGAAGAACACGAAGTGTTGATCGGACAGTACTTTACCGTCATCACCGACCAGAAATACTGATGCATCGAGGTCGAATGCCTGTCCGTCAGTCACACGAGCATCCCAGCCAAGACCCGCGATCGCTTTGGTCATGGTTGGGGCTTCTTTGGACAGGTTAACGTTACCGCCTTTCGAGAGATTCACTGCCATTGTGTTATTCCTCTTTGCTTTTCACTTAGGCCCGGAGTCACTCTCCGGGCAGGATTTAACTGCTTAAAACACCCTAATGTTAGGATGCGTTAATACCATATTGAGCACAGACAGAAGCCAGACCACCGGCATAACCCTGGCCTACCGCGCGGAACTTCCAGTCACCGTTGTGGCGGTAAAGCTCACCAAACAGCATTGCGGTTTCGGTGCTCGCATCTTCAGACAGGTCATAGCGTGCGGCTTCAACGTTGGTGTCGTTATTGACCAAACGGATGAAGGCGTTAGCAACCTGACCAAAAGATTGACGGCGCGTGGTGGCGTCATGGATGGTCACAACAAACACGACTTTGGTCACTTCAGCCGGGACTTTATTCAGTTCAATGATCAGTGATTCGTCATCGCCGTCACCTTCACCGGTACGGTTGTCGCCGGTGTGGGTCACTGAGCCGTCAGAAGAACGTAAGTTGTTATAGAAAATGAAGTCCTGATCGCCGCGGACTTTGCCCGCATCAGTTAACAGGAATGCGGAAGCATCAAGGTCGAAATCCTGACCATCAGTGGAACGGGTATCCCAGCCGAGGCCGATTTTCACGTTTTTCAGTGAAGGATCGACTTTTGCCAGAGAGACGTTTCCGCCTTTAGAGAGAGTCACTGCCATGTTGTTTTCCTCATCAATTCATTGTGCATACTGCGTATGCTTCTGTTAGAGGCGCGACTTACTCGCGCCCTTCTTCTTTCTCTTCTTCTTTTCCTGGGAAAAGCAGACTTGCAATGATACCCAACGCCAGTACGCCCATGACGACATACAGACTGGCGGTTGCGCCGATCGAATAGCCGTGATGGAAGAAGTGTTCCGTTGCATTCAAGCCCAGTTTCACTGCAATAAAGAACAGCAGAACAATAACGGCTTTTTCCAAATGCACCAGATACTGCTTCAGGCCTTCAAGCACGAAGTACAGGGTACGAAGCCCCAGAATGGCGAACATCATCGCACTGTAAACAATCAGTGGCTCACGGCTTACCGCGATCACCGCCGGTACCGAGTCGAAAGCAAACATAACATCTGAAAGTTCAACGACAGCCAGACACAACAGCATTGGTGTTGCATAGCGGGCTGCTTTGGCCACACGACCTATTTGAACATCTGCGTTCTCAGGTTTTGCCAGCTCTTCATCCACTTCCTTCTGGCTTATGACAAACGCATTGCCTTTGAGTTTCGGCCAGATAGGATAAAAACGTTTCACCATACGGTAGGCGAGGTGCTGAGAGTAATCTTCGATCTCATCATCGTTACCGCCACCTTTAAGCATCATTACTGCTGTCCAGCCTACAATGATGGCAAACACAACTTCCACCCACGGGCCTAACGCCAGCAGACCGGTACCGATGGCAACGAACACGCCACGGAAGACGATTGCACCGATGATGCCCCAATAAAGCACGCGATGGCGGTAGCGATCGGGGATAGCAAACCAAGAGAAGATAGCCATCATCACGAACAGGTTATCAACGGACAGCACCTTCTCAAGGGCGTAACCGGTAACAAACAGGCTAGCGACTTCGGGGCCGTGATGAATGTACAGGAAGCCCGCAAAGGCCAGCGCCATAAATATCCAGAAAACAGACCATGCGGCCGCGCTTTTCAATGAGATTGGCTTGTCATGACGGTGCATGAACAGGTCAATAAAAATGGCACCGACAGACAACAGCAGGAATACTGCTACCGTCTCAATCGGAAAGCCAATGTGGGTGGATTGCATGCATTTAACTCCAGGGATTGAAAATCAGTAACCGTTACAGACCAAATTCGCTGGTCTTGAAGCCCAGGGCTTCAATGATTTCGCGCGCGTTGGTTTTTTCGGTTTCATCAAAGTCGCCATCGCTTTTAGCCACAGCAATGCCCACGCGGACAGCAAGTTGCGCCTGCTCGGGCTTGTTTTTTAACGCAAGGATGTACTTCATGGTTTCGCCTTTGCCAATTTCGATATCGAAACTGAAAGAGGTAACCAGCTTGTTGAAAAAGTCGATGACTTCCGTGGTATCGAAGATGCTCAGCTCTGGCGACTCACGCAGGAAACCGATCATTTTCTGTTTTTCTTCCGGGCTGACGCCGTCGCTTGCTATCGCAATTCGGGCACATACGGCTACCGTACCTTCAAGGAAAGCGCGGTTCTTATAGCGGCCAACCTGCTTGGTCAGTTCGGCGCGGCCAGAGTTAAAACTCTCTTTCAGCTTGTTGAAAAAGCTCATTAAAATACCCTCTTAGTTACTTAGAGCCTGACTTCCAGCGGAATCCCCAGCCGAAAGCCTGATCCATATCCTGATGACCACCAAAATAGCGATTGATGCGTTCAACACGGATTGCACCAGATTCGTTGACCAGGCGCGCAATGGCGCACATGGTTTGGCGATTATTGCCTTCGGTCAGCAACGTCTCGATAGGTGGCTGGCCAGGCACATGCATCGTGACGATGCCATCTGTGTTTTCCCAGCTTGGTACACCTTCAAAAATAAAGGCGAACACCAACACCTCACGCACGTTTTTCCACTCAGCGCCGTTGATGTGGATCCATTCCCCGTCGCTGACCGCACCGGTGCGATCGTCACCCTGCAATTTTACATAGGGCGAACCGTCTAAATTGCCGAAGTTATTACCCAGCGCCTGAATAATGGTGCGCTGCCCATCGGCAAGTTCAACATAGGCGGCAAGATCGAGATCGATGCCTTTATTGTTATTGAACACGCCGCTGAAAAAGCCTTTTTGCTGGGCTCGCTGGAGCGTTTATTCCAGTTCAGGTTGATGCGGATCAGACCGTAATCATCTTTCTTTTTCAGGCTGATGGCGGGCTTTTCTTTAGTCAGGCTGACTTTGCTCAGATTCACCGCTGGTGCTGGTGCTGGCGCTGGCGCTGGCGTAGGAGCCTGAGCCGGTGATGCCTCATCAGCCACATCAATACCAAAGTGCTCAGCAAGCGGTTGCAGACCTCCGTTGAAGCCTTGCGAAACGAAGCGGAATTTCCATTCATTGTTACGGCGATAAAGCTCACCCAAAATCAATGCGGCTTCGCTACGTCCCGCAACATCGACGTCGCAGGTCAGCAAGACATTGCCGACTGATTCGACCTGAATCGTGAGACGCTGAAGTTGTGCGACAGTTTTACCTGCCTCACACGTCACCGTAAAAGCGACTTTTTGCACGTCCTGACGCAGCTGGGGCACGTTCACCGTGAACATGGTTTCGTTACCAGAAGAGGAGAGACGAATGGTTTTATCGTCATTCTCACGCTGGCCATAAAAAACCATATCCGCATCACCGCGTACTTTTCCGTTTTCGTGAAGTCGGAATGATGAAACATCGACCGGTATGCCGGAAGAGACACGAACCACCAGCGATTGATTAGGAACGGGGCATTGCCCCTGGCGTCAGGTTCATTAGCAACCTACCGCGGCTTTGATGTCGGGGATCATGTCGTTAATGGTGCTGCCACGGGAGATGTTTCCGTGTGCAGTGAAATTCCACTCTCCGCCGCTGCGGCGTAGAGACGCGATCACTACGGCTGTATGTGAGCCTTGCTCAGCCAGTTTGTAGCGGGCAAGTTCTTTACCTTGCTGATCGACCACGCGACAGAATGCATTATCAACATCTTTGAAGGTCTGACCGGTAAAGCTGTTAACGGTCAATACCAGATGTTCAACGTTAGACGGCAAGCGAGAGAGATCCGCGCTGATGACTTCGTCATCGCCATCGCCTTCACCGGTGCGGTTGTCACCACTGTGGCGGATGGAACCCTCTTTTGAATTCAGTTGGCGAAACCAGACGGTGTCCAGAACGTTACCGGCGCTGTCGAGAAGAATGCAGCTTGCGTCAAGATCGATGCTTGAGCTGTTTCCACCCAGAAGCCCACCCAGAAATCCCTTTTTCTTGGCAGGATCCCAGCCGAGGCCGAACTGAATTTGGGAAATTGCGCTGCTGGATTTAGCCAGCGAAATCGTCTGATTCTTACTTAAAGATACCATCATATCTCCTTACTGATTGGTGTTTTGCTGCAGTAAAAAAAGGCGATCATTTTGAAAGCCCGGCAATCATAACATGAGATTTTTCCCTACAACATAAAAATCATCGTATGATATTGTAAAGTTATTATTTACATGTTTTTAAAGACAAATAATAAAAACTACCGCTTTGAATTACAAAAAATACTTTCCCAAAACAGGGCCTGTTCAAATTATAGTCAATAATATCATGTTATGATTGAATTATTTTAAGCGGGTGCTTACACTGCATTTTCTCGTCCTCCGGCAAACTTTTCAGGGCTCAAAAAAATGGTCAAAACCAAATCCGTATGGTTTATGGAAGGCGTGTCTTCGCAAAAAGATATCTTGAATGCAGTGAGTGAAATGCGTGCGGCAGGTGGATATAACTTTGTCACGGTAGCTTCGCATCGATCTCACCGCCCGGAAATACTCTCTGAAGCTGACCATGCTTACATTGAGCCAGAGAATCCCGACGCGCTGATCCCGTTCATGAAAGCGGTGATCGAGAAACACAACGTTGTTGCCATTCATGCGGGCAAACGTGGCGCGCTGTATGAAGGGTTGCGACAGGAAATCGAAGCGTTGGGCGTGCGTTTAATCACCGGTGCTAGTCATCCAGCAACCTTTTTACTGGCCGATGATAAAGCCGCGTTCAGTGAGCAGATGCTTGCGCAAGGCCTTGCTGCTGTGCCTTCAGAGGTTGTCGCGTCATCTGAAGAAGTTTTGGCAGCCCTTTCCCGTTTGGAACACGCGGGTAAGCTTCCCTGTATTAAACCCGTAAGGGGTATATACGGCATGGGGTTCTGGATCCTTAAGAAAACCGCGCCAATTATGCAGATTTTAAATCACCCGGATTCACGCATCGTTCATCCTTCGGTCTTGATCAATACGTTGAAAATGGCCGAAGCCGCAGGTGAAAGCCTGCCGAAGCAAATCGTTATGCCTTTCCTCTCTTCACCCGAATGTTCAGTGGACATGCTGGTTGAGAAGGGAAACGTACTTTTGGCCGTATCACGCAGTAAAAGTGGATCGGTTCAGACGCTGGAAAACAGCGGCGCGGCTTTTGACCTTGCTTGCCAATGTGCGCAGACCATGAAAGCAGATGGACTTATCAATGTTCAGACGCGAACCAATGACAGCGGTGAACCTGTCTTGCTTGAGGCTAACCTGCGCCCTTCGGGGGAATTGGCTTCACGCTTCATTCTGGGGTGAATCTTCCCGGTATTTTTGCGTTACGTCAGCTCGATCTTATCAATGAGCACGACATTGCTGTTCACGCAGCCCGCTTCACCCGCGTTCAGGTTACACCGACCCATGCTGTTAAGCCGATTCCGGCCTGCACGGTCAACATCATTCATGAGATTTCGGCGAAAACTGAGAGCGTATAATAATGACTAATAATCCTCCCCAAACCGCTGGATTTGAAATGGCTGGCGGCACGCTGTCTGTTGTCACCCATGACACACTTCCGCTCACGTCACTCTTTGGCGTAGCGGAGCGTAAAAACCCTAAGCGGGCCTTTCTCTTTGTAAGCAAAGTGCTGGGTCGTCATATCCCGATTGCCCCTGCGACCATGCGCCAAACCTATTGCCAGTTAGCCGCACAGATTCCGCAGGATTTACCCGAGCCAGTGCTCTTTATTGGGATGGCTGAAACCGCGGTTGGCCTTGCCGCAGGCGTTTTCCAGGAAGCCAAAAAGCAACTGGCTCAACCGGTCTTTCTTACCAGCACGCGCCACCCAGTGTCAGGTGAACTGCTTTGTGAATTCAAAGAGAATCACAGCCACGCAACGGATCACCTGATCTATCAACCAGAAGATGCTGAACTGCGCAGCCGGGCGCTTAATGCCCGAACACTGGTGCTTGTTGATGACGAAGCGACAACCGGTAACACCTTCCTCAACCTTTTGCAGGCCTTGCGTGAAGCGGGCCTTGATGAAGTTGAACGGGTGGTGACGGTGACGATAACCGACTGGAGCAACGGTGACATTGCGAACCGTAGCCCTTTGCCCGTCGATGAAGTCGCCTTGGTTAAAGGTCGCTGGAGTTGGACCCCGCGCCCTGACGCGCCTGTTCCGGTCATGCCTTCTGTCAATGTCACCGCATCAGGTACTTCTCGCCTTTCTCCGTATCAGGATTGGGGCCGTCTCGGTATGGATGAAACCGAATGCCGTATTGGCACCCATATAGGGGCTGAACCAGCTGAAAAAGTGCTGGTATTGGGATCGGGTGAGTTTGTCTGGCAACCCTTTCTGCTGGCAGAGAGACTTGAGCAGCAGGGTTCAGATGTCCGCTTCAGTTCGCTAACGCGTTCTCCGATTGCAACGGGAATGGCTATCGAGTCCGTGATCGCCTTCAGTGATAATTATGGGCTTGGCATTCCTAATTACGTCTACAACGTGGCTCATCAAAAATTTGATCGCATTATTGTCTGCGTTGAAACCCCGGCTGAAACGGTTTGCCCTGCGCTGCTTAAGCAGCTCGCAAACGTTGCGCCACACGTTGAGGTGCTGACTTATGAATAAGCCTGTGAATCTGCCGGTTGTACTTTGCGATCTGGATGACACGCTGTTTCAAACGCTGCGTAAAATGAAAGATGAAACGCATCAGGAGCCGGTTCGCGTAGGGGCATTTGATCGACAAATGGAACCGCGAAGCTTCATGTCGCAAGAGCAAGCGATGCTGGTGGATTGGATGATGGCCACCGCTGAATTGATCCCGGTTACTGCTCGCGGAACAGAGGAGACAAGCCGCGTTGCGGTGCCGTTTACCTCCTGGAAAGTCATGACTCACGGTGCGGTGATCACCCGCCCGGATGGCAGCCTTGATCCTGAATGGGCTGCGCACGTGCTGAGCAATCTTGGGCCTTTACAGAAACGTTTGATCAATTACCGCCAGCAAATCAGCGATGCACTTGAGCAGAGTGGCATTGATGCCTGGTGTCGCATGAATCATGAATATGACGGCACGTCGGTCTATTTCGTGATGAAACATCGCGACAGCACCCGCATTGAAGAGCTTTACCGATTTAACCAGCAGATGATGGCAGTGCTGGATACCTCCGATTTCTATATTCACCAGAACGGCAACAATGTTGCCTGGCTTCCGCTTTGTATCCAAAAAGGATTAGCGGTGGACTGGCTGTTGAAAAAACTGCGTAGCGATCGTGGCGCTTTCCCAGTGATGGGGCTGGGAGACAGCTTGAGTGATTACACCTTCATGAAGCATTGTCACTGGTTCGGCATGCCATCGCGTAGCCAGTTTTCCGAAGCCATTCAACAAAAGCTGTTTTAGGAGAAGTGGGCATGACAATTCAAAAAGAAAGCCACTTTAGCGGCTCATACTCCTCTTCAGACATTGAATTTCTTTTGACGCCAGTTGAGATTGAAATGACACCGGTTGAGGAGAAGGAGCTACTGATCCAGTCTGGACAGAAACACTACTCCGATATGTTGAGCCAGGAACCTGCGCCGACAGAGCAGCATCTGGAACTTTTTCATAAAGCGCTTGATATCGAAGGGCCACGTTTGGCCCGCGAAGTTGTGATGCTGGCGAAAGGGCTTGCTACTGAATTGCGCGATAAAGCCATTGTGCTGGTCAGCCTGGTTCGCGCTGGCGTGCCACTTGGTGTGATGTTACATCGTGCGCTGCAGGATATGGGTGTTGAATCGCACCATTATGGCATCAGTATCATCCGCGACCGGGGTATCGACACTGAAGCACTCAATTACATTGAACGCCGACATGGTGCGGAAAACATCGTGTTTGTTGATGGCTGGACCGGTAAAGGCGCGATCACGGGTCAGCTGATTCAAAGCCTTGCAGGCCGTCCGGGTTACCCAGAAAGCCCAAGGCTGGTGGTTTTGGCTGATCCGGCCGGTTGTGCCTGGCTTGCTGCATCAGATGATGACTGGTTAATTCCGTTCGGCATTATGGGTGCGCCCGTATCGGGTTTGGTATCCCGTTCGATTTGGACTGAGCAGGGTTATCACGGCTGCGTTCACTGCGATCATTTAAAAGAATTTGAATGCAGTGTGATGCTGGTAGATGCGGTGGACGCATGGCGTCGCCGGATCAATGTTGCCGAAATCAAACCCGCCTCTCCCCTCTTCACACAACAGGCAGAACAGCGGAAACGGAGCCAGCAAGTGGTTGCAAATCTTGCCGCGCAATTTGAAATAAGCTCGATTAATCGCATTAAACCCGGCATCGCTGAAGCAACGCGCGCCGTTCTCAGACGTGTCCCCGATTATGTCTTGGTGAGACATAAATCTGATCCTGATGTTTCTCTGCTGGTCTATCTTGCTGAGAAAAAAGGTATTGAAATCATGGAAGTCGGCGACGCGCTCGATCAATACAGGGCTGTGACTATTATCAAAAAGGTGGCCTGAGATGAAAACAGCTCTTTCACCCTACATGCTGGGTGCCACGCTTTATATGCCAGCGACTCGCACAGATCTGGCTGATATCATCCTCAACGATAAAATTCCTGAGCTGCGCTCGCTGGTCGTCTGTCTTGAAGATGCCGTGAGCGATTCAGAAGTTGAGTATGCGTTACAGAATTTACACCAGCTTTTGGCTGAATTAGCCTGCACCGCGTCAGAACCACAAGAACAGAGGCGTCCGCTGGTTTTTATTCGCCCACGTAATGAAACAATGGCCGCAAAGCTGATCAGCGATCACTCGCTTGAAGGCATCGACGGGTTTGTTTTACCGAAGTTTACCTTGGCTAATTTATCCTGCTGGTGGGACATCATGTCCGGTACTGATCTGCATATGATGCCTACCTTAGAAACACAGGATGTGTTTGATGTGAATGCCATGACAGCGCTGGCAAACGAACTCACAAAGCACGCTTGTCGTGCCCGCATCATTGCATTACGAATTGGCGGTAACGATCTTATGAGTGTTATCTCATTGCGCCATCCGCGAAATATGACACTTTACGATGGCCCGATGGGATATGTAGTAAAAATGCTGGTTGCCGTCTTTGCGTCACGTGGATTTGCTTTGACCGCCCCCGTATGTGAGCAAATAGACAATGTTGAGTTACTGCAACGTGAGCTCACACTTGATATTGCGCATGGGCTGGTGGGTAAAACTGCCATCCATCCTACCCATTTAGATGTTATTCACCGCGCGCTTGAGGTTCAACCTGACGAGTATGAAGACGCGTTACGTATCCTCAACTCTACCCAGGCGGTGTTTAAGTCTCAGGGAGCGATGTGCGAACCTGCCACCCATCGCAGCTGGGCTGTCAATGTGCTGGAGCGGTCAAAATATTGCGGCATCGCTAAGCAGTTTAATAATGTCCTTTACGCCTCACGCCAGTAAACCGTGAGCGTCTTTTGAGAAATGGTGTGAAATGTCCCTGAGCGCAAAACAATACAGACAATTTAAGCTGATTGTCTTATTGCATACCGGAAAGCCAGTAGGTAAGGAGACGCTTATCAAGGAACTGGATTGTTCCGAACCCACTTTTAACCGCGATTTGCGGAATTTACGGGATGAATATAAAGCTGAAGTACGCTTCCTGAAGAGCACCAACAAATATCAACTCACCACACCGGGCGACATTACCCCAAAAGTGGTGCGTTATACGCGTGAAGCGCTGGCTGTTTATGAGAAATCGGCCCCTATTGGTAGCACCTCTTCTGTCATTTTGGACAAAGAGGCCAAGAAGTCCGTTTCATTATCTTTGCGTTTGTCCGTGATACGCAAAATAGAATCTTATGGCAATAAAGAAGGCATGAATCGTAGCCAAGTGGTGGAGTGGCTGGTAGATAATTACCTTGCCCGCTGCCTCGGTGCAGCGAAAACCAAGAAATAAGCGGATCCATACAACACAACAAACGGCTTTAGGGCCGTTTATTTTTTTATAAATGGTTTTTCTCGCTCTTTATTACTGTCGCTAAATATAAATCACTCACTGTGGCTCATTCTAAATTCGCCTCACTCAGCGATGAGCACGACGTCTTTCATGCCATTTAATATGAAGGCATCTAATTTATAACACGCATATACCCTAATTATTCGAGTTGCATAAAGGCGGCAAGCGGGTAAGTCCCACGCAGCTTACCGTGGTCAGTGAAAGGAGTGAACAAGTGAAGCTTGAAGGATGACGGGTCTTTATCATTAATGATCAAGATAGAGATAATGCATCCAGCTGGTCATGCGCAGCAAAACCTTTCGCATCACGGAAACATGACTAAAGTGATCAGAATAAACAGCTACTTGTGCAAATATTCCATCGGGGAGCGCGTCTACATCATGGTTTGGATCTAATTCAATCACCGTCAGGACCCCGTCAGAGCCGGGCACGATATTCAACGATTGCAGCACGCCCTGAGCTTGATAAGTACCGCCCGGCACCACCGGTAAAACGCTAATAAGCTTGCCGGAAAAACCTGACCCGGTAATGCATTAAAAACAACTTCAGCTTCATCGCCTGTCTTTAAACGCAGCAGCGAATTTTGCCTGAACTGCGCAATGATCAGCCGTTTTTGCTCCGGTATAAAAATCATTACCGGACGCAGAGGAAGCGCTGCCGCATAGGTTCCGGGCCGAATCAATACCTGTGTGACATAGCCGTCACTTGGGGCGCGAACCACTGTTTGTTCCAAATTATATTGCGCTTCGGTCAGCTGGGCCCGCAGGCTGACAATTTGCGATTGCTCGCCATTGACCACGCTCTCCAGCTGACTTTTAATCTGCCCCTGCTCCGCTACTGAGCCTTTTACTAAGGCATCCTGCGCTAAGAAATCCTGACGGGCATTATCAATATCTCTTTCAGAAAAAGGGTTTACCTTGGCCTTACTCCCCGCCACATAGCGCTGGTAATCTTTGAATAAGCGGTCTCTTTCAGCCGAAACGTGTGTAGTATTCGCGATGGCTTCTTCTAGCTGGCCTTTTAACGCCTGTATGTTATGAACAGCTGTCATCAGATCGGCCTTGAGCCTGTCGACTCTGGCCTGAAAACGGGTTCGATCTAAACTAAACAGCATTTCGCCTTTGCTGATTCGCACGTTTTGTTTATCAGTGACTTGCGTAACGATCCCTGTCACCTGAGGCGTGACAGGTATAGCAATTACCGCCTTTTGCGCCAACGCGGTGTAAGGATGGTTATAATTCATCAACAAGATCAGTGCGCTAACCAGAAAAACACCCCTAATGCGGCAGTGGGTATTGTCCATTTATTTACCGGGATTTTGAATATTTTGAAGACAGCCCAGGCGAAAGCAACATAGGTGAGGATAATGAGTAAATCCATAGGGTTACTCCCGCGGACGTGCCTTGATACCGCTTAATTTGTGCTCCAGTTCCGCCACCCGCTGCTGCAGTTGTTCCAGTGACGCCTCTTGTTTTTGCATTCCCCAGCCACGATCCGCCCGATAAAGAGTGGCCCAAATCCACAAAAAGGGCCAAATGACATGCAAGGTAAACAAGCTAACCCAGCCCGCAACGTGAATAGCATCGGCATGGGGATGATTACGCGATTTAGCAATCAGATAGGGAATATCATGAAGAATGATAATTCCATAAAAGATGATCAGAAAAACAACCACCAGAACGCCTAGCGCAAAGTAGTTAAGAAACATACCCGCCTCGAATAAAATACTTAGTTACTTAAATGTAGACGTTATTTATTTACAAAATACGCCTAACGAGAAATGCCCGCTCCATACAGCCCCGACAAATTAAATTATTTTCAGTTATGCAATGAAGCTACGCCCGACTCTTTAACTTCATGTAAATAAAATTAAACCCCGCACCGATTAAACGAGACAAACCTCTTAATTAAGCATAACGTTCATTCATGCAAATGCGTTTTTATGGTTAAAAATGACATGAAGAGACATAAGGAAAATTTACGTTTACTGTCCGACTTATCCTTTAATTTTTCAGCCCAATTTTGATATTTATCATAAACCTGTTATCAGCAATCGTCTGGCTTCCGGCAGAGATTAACTATAATGACAGGGTTAAAATAGATGCAGAAGAAAGCCGCACCTCATCTAAAGTAAATTCAACTATTGCAACTCATTAATTTATTTGCGTTTCATTTAGTCATCTTTGCGGAATATTTATTTATCGCTGTAATCATGTCTCTAAAAAAGCAGCCTTAAGGAGGCGTGTCTTGAAGGCAAATAGTGATGGCATTGCCAAAATTGATAAAATAAAACGCTGGTCACCGGTCTGGATTATCCCCGGCGTGACCTTATTGATTGGCGGATGGATTTTATATTATCACTACAGCCGTCAAGGGCCGGAAGTCACGCTGATCACAGCGAATGCTGAAGGAATAGAAGAGGAAAAACCACGATCAAGAGTCGCAGCATCAACATCGGTTTGGTTGAAAGCGCAGTATTGAGTGAGGATCTTCATCACGTTGAAATCAAAGCGCGTCTGCAAACCGGTATGGAAAGATTGTTGCACGGCAATAGCGTATTTTGGGTGGTAAAACCGCAAGTGGGACGCGGCGGCGTGACAGGTCTCGGGACGTTATTATCCGGCGCCTATATTGAATTACAGCCGGGTTCCAGCGGCGCACAGCCAACGCAATACACCTTATTAGATTCCCCTCCGCTGGCACCCGCTAACGCCAAAGGCATTCATATCACCCTCGACAGCAAAAAAGCGGGACAGCTCAATCCAGGCGATCCGGTGTTATTTCGCGGCTATCGCGTAGGCGCAGTTGAAACCAGTGCCTTTGATACCGATAAGCGCCTTATGAATTATCAGTTATTTATCTATTCACCTTATGACGCGCTGGTGACAACTAACGCCCGCTTTTGGAAAGACAGCGGTGTGGCCGTAGAAATGTCTGCTTCTGGGATGCGCGTAGAAATGGGATCGCTGACCACCCTGCTCAGCGGTGGCGTAAGCTTTGACGTGCCGGAGGGCTGGCAACCCGGTGCAGCGGCAGAGAATAAAGCGGAATTCCATCTGTTTGACGATCAGCGCAGCATTCAGGACTCCCTTTATACCGAACACATCGATTTCCTGATGTTCTTTACCGATTCAGTGCGCGGTCTGCAAGCGGGCGCACCGGTGGAGTTTCGCGGCATTCGCCTTGGTACCGTGGCTCAGGTACCCTTCTTTTTGCCGGGCGTGACGCAAGATCTTCACACCAATTATCAGGTTCCGGTGCTGATCAGCATCGAACCGGATCGTTTTATCAAAGGTATGGGCAAGAATTTCAATCTTGAACAACGACTTCATGAGGGCAAAAAACGCGGCCTGCGTGCCACGCTAAAAACAGGTAATTTGATCTCCGGCGCGCTTTATATCGATTTAGACTTCTATGAAAATGCGACGCCTTATAAAGGCCCTGTTGAAGTAGCCGGATATGAGATCATTCCCACCACCAATAGCGGGCTGAATCAGATTCAACAAAAACTGGTTGCCACGTTAGATAAAATTAACGGCTTGCAACTCAACCCGGTGCTGGCTGAGGCAACAGGTACCTTGAAAGAGAGCCAGCGCACACTGCGCGAGCTGCAAACATCACTGAAGCATGTCAATCAGTTCACTGCTAGCCCGGCCATGAAAACCTTGCCTGAAGAGATGCAGCAAACGCTGCGTGAATTGGGACGTAGCATGAAAGGATTGCAACAAGGTTCCCCTGCCTATGACAAGTTAGTCGGCGATATGCAGCGCCTGGATCAGGTACTGCGGGAATTACAACCGGTACTGAAAAAGCTCAACAGCAAAAGTAATGCGCTGGTGTTTGAAGCTGAACGCGATCAAGATCCGCAGCCAAAAAGAGCCAAATAACAGGCGACGCGTCAACGCTATGAATCACGCCGCCTTTTATGATTGAAAGGCGGCGTGAAAGACTGTGTACGTTAATAACGCGATAAAACATTCACCTTTACCACATCAGTGGTGAAGCATTTCATCAACAACCTGTTTATTCATTAACTGGTAAGGATAATAAGTAGGCCAGCTTTCCATCTCTTTCAGCAGGGCCTCTTGAGAGCTGTTGCCAATGAAAATATGGTAGTGCGCGGACTTGCGTGGAGCGATGGTGTGATCGCTGAACTGCACATACTTAGGCGCTTTACTGTTGGGCTCTTTACACTCAAATAAATAGCGAACGCCTTTATTGCCCGATGCATAAGTGAGGATTTTGTAACCGGCACTGTCATATTTACATGAACTGACCTTATCGCCTTGATGAAACTCTATTACGCCGTTTTCAATACCAATGGTATCAATATCTGTCGCGTATCCTTTACGGTAATACTCTTTTATCTCTTCAAATGTTTTACGTGTATCTTTTTCCGCTTTTTTCTGAAGACAGGATCCAGCTCGCCACTCTGCAATAAAGGATAAACAGACTGCCAAATGCCATCCCAGTCTGTCAGGCTTCTCTCTTTCACGCTTTCGTTACTAAAAATCCCTTCAGACGCTTTTTGCTCAGCTTCAGTCAACGGTTTACCGTGTGAATGATGCGCATGAGCGAAAACCTGACTGCTTAAAACAAGCGTACCCAGAGCCAATACAAGTTTACCCAAGCTATGTGCCAAAACGTAATCCTCAGTGAGCAACATGAAATGTAATGTTATATTATTACATTTTACGCATCAACTGAAGTTTCGTTGCTGACTCAGCAAAATCGCAACGTGTTGAGCTAAGTAATAAGCCCATTCAAAAACAAGGATATCGGGGAAAGTGCTGACATTAATAAAGCAGCAAGTCAGCGCACAAAGCTGCGGCTAA
Source organism: Candidatus Pantoea bituminis (assembly GCF_018842675.1). Lineage (NCBI taxonomy): Bacteria > Pseudomonadati > Pseudomonadota > Gammaproteobacteria > Enterobacterales > Erwiniaceae > Pantoea > Candidatus Pantoea bituminis. The sequence continues at coordinate 413,659 of NZ_JAGTWO010000005.1, read as the reverse complement.
ACTTGCAGCGCGTGAGGCGATAAAAACGGGAGAGTTTTACACCCCTTTTTTATCCACTCGATGGCGTAATCAAGAATCTGTTGTTGAGCGCGGTTTTGCGAGAAACTCCGTTTTTTTCGATCATCTTCAAGATGCTGTCAGAAGCAACCAGCTCTTTTCTTTCAATGAGTTCCAAAACGGCTTCTCCAATAACGCCAGTAAGAAGTGCGTTTGTAGACATTATCTTTTCCTGGTTAAGGATGAAAAAGGGTAAAAAGTTTAGCACCTAAACTTAGCAACTCGTGTGACCTCTGACCACGTAGAACTGTCCGAATCGTGATAATGAGCGTGGAGGCTTAATGAATGCAGGATTGTGCTGCAAACCCGGCGTAAACATAAACCGGGCTTCTGGCGACTTCAGCGGGTAAAGAGGGGCGGAATTTCAATAAGCTGCTTATCCGTGGCACCGGCATCAATAATCTTGAATATCGCGTCTAACATGGCCGGTACATCTTGCCGAACCATTTCGATGTCATACCCTAATAGCGCGACGAAAGGATCCCAGTCAAAGCAGCCCATCGCCAGCTGTTTTTCACCGGTATAGCCTGACATCAGCATCCATCGCATTACCCCTTCCAGCGAAATAGTGGAGTTAACAAACAAGCCTGCAATAGGACGTTCGCCCTGCCCGACATACTCTTTAAGTGCCTGTTCTGATTTTTCTGGCGCATAGCCGCAGGCCAGAAGTCTCGATTCAGCCACCTCTAAACCCCATTCTTTGTGGGCATCCGTAAATCCGCGCAAACGTTCAAGGGTGTTGTGATCGGTCCGCCTGCCCCCACAAACACCAGCGACTGCGCCGAACCGAGACGCCTCTCACAGCTTTTAAAAATACGATGCGTCAGCTCTTTTGCGCCGCCATAGTTATCTGAAATCACTGAGGGCGCGTGTTTGCCGGGAAGATCCAGATTAAGCGTTGGCACGCCAGCCTGGGCACAAATATCGGTGATTTTGTCGGGATCGGTTGCGCCGGTCGAGATCATCCAATCCACCTGATAAGAGAGCATGGCGCTTGCGGCTTCGACTTCCAGCGCAGGTTCTCGTTGGGTGCAAGTGATGATGGGAAAAAGCCCGCGTTCGCGCGCCATGGACTCGAAGCGCTCAACAATCGATCCGAAATAGCGGTTGTCGTATTTAGGCACAATCATGCCGATAATTTTCGACTTTTTACTGCGTAACAGGCTGGCGGGTTTGTTTAGTGCATAGCCCTGCTCTTCGGCAATTCGGGTAATTTTTTCCGCCAGCTTTGCGCTGATACGGCGTTTCTTCCAGCTGCCGTTGAGCACAGAACTGACCGCGCTGGCAGATGCGCCGGTCAATTCAGCCAGGTCGTAGATCGTCGTTTTCTTGACTTGTTTGCGTTGAATCACAAATCCCAATCTCTGTTTTTTAGTTAGCTTGACACTAATTTTCAATAGTGACAATCATGCTCCATCGATTGAGCAAATGTAATGTCGATGTGAATTAAATGTGATTTAAATGGCAAATAAACGTTATGGAAAAAGTCATAGCGGGAGAAGCCTGTCGCAGTTAACAGACCCCTGATGTCCCGTAGCCGCTTTCTCCTTCGCGTTTTTCAGTCGCGAATGTCATGCCGACACGCACTGAAATGCTTTCCCGTCTAATCGAGGAGAAGAGAAATGCGTTATCGCACTATTCTGGTGGCTTCGGCTGCCGCGTTGGTTTGTGTTGCTGGTGCTGCCCAGGCAGCGGAGTCGGCGACAGTGGCTTTTCTGATGCCCGATCAGGCATCTACACGTTATGAACAGCATGATTACCCCGGATTCAAAGCGGAAATGGCGAAACTCTGCGCCGATTGCAAAGTGATTTATCAAAACGCCAACGCCAGTGCCTCTTTGCAGCAACAGCAATTCAACTCGGTGATTGCGCAAGGTGCGAAAGTCATTGTACTGGATCCGGTTGATTCCTCGGCGGCAGCAGGTCTTTTAGAAATCGCCCATTCGCAGGACGTTAAAGTTGTCGCTTACGATCGTCCCATCCCGGGTAAAGCGGCTGATTTCTATATTTCTTTCGACAACGAAGGCATTGGTTACGCCATTTCTAAATCACTGGTCGATCACCTGAAAGCATCGGGGGTCAAAGCCGGTGCAGGCGTTCTGCAGATCAACGGTTCACCCACGGATGCCGCCGCAGGATTGATCCGTGACGGTGTGCATCGCGGGCTGAAAGAGTCTGGCTACAAAACGCTGGCTGAGTTTGATACGCCTGAATGGGCACCACCGAAAGCACAGGAGTGGGCTTCCGGCCAGATCACCCGTTTCAGCGATCAAATCAAAGGCGTGGTTGCGGCTAATGATGGTACAGGCGGCGGTGCGATAGCCGCATTCAAAGCCGCTGGCGTCACGCCGATCCCGCCCGTCACCGGCAATGATGCCACTATTGCCGCGCTGCAACTGATCATCGCAGGCGATCAATACAACACCATTTCCAAACCCTCAGAAGTGGTAGCGGCCGCAGCGGCTAACGTCGCGGTGGCCTTGATTCAAGGCAAAACACCCAAAGCGGGCACCACCTTGTACAACACACCTTCGCAACTCTTCGTGCCCGCAGTGATTACGGCCAAAAACATCAAAGCCGAAATCTTCGACAAGAAGATCCAAACGCCAGCGCAAGTCTGTACCGGTGAATATGCCGCAGACTGCAAAAAGCTGGGTATTCAGTAAGTCAGCAAGTCGTCCGTAGCGGACGCTTACGGACCTCTTTTTCATCGAATCAGGGTCACGCCATGTTGAATGAAAATGACACTCTGCCCGATAAGGGGCAGCCAATACTGAAGCTCAGTAAAGTCTCGAAAAACTTTGGCGCGGTTTCTGCACTGACAGATATTGATCTGGCGATCTTCGCAGGCGAAGTGGTGGCGCTGGTGGGTGATAACGGCGCGGGGAAATCGACGCTGGTGAAAATCCTTGCGGGTGTGCACCAGCCCACTTCCGGTACGGTGGAATTTGAAGGCAAGCCGGTGAATCTCGACAGTCCCGGCAAAGCGTTGGAATACGGTATCGCCACCGTGTTTCAGGATCTGGCACTGTGTGAAAACCTTGATGTGGTTGCCAATCTGTTTTTAGGCCATGAGATTTCCGCCTGGCAGTTAGACGAAGTCTCGATGGAAGTACGCGCCTGGACACTGTTAAACGAGTTGGCGGCTCGGATCCCTTCAGTGCGCCAACCTGTGGCGTCATTATCAGGCGGTCAACGTCAAACGGTCGCCATTGCCCGATCGCTGCTGTTAAACCCGAAAATCGTCATGCTTGATGAACCCACCGCGGCACTTGGCGTAGCCCAGACGGCTGAAGTGCTGAACCTGATAGAACGCGTGCGGGCCCGCGGGCTAGGCGTCATTATTATCAGCCACAACATGGAAGATGTGCGGGCAGTTGCAGACAGAATCGTTGTGCTTCGTCTGGGTCGTAATACCGGCATTTTCACTCCCGATGCGTCAAACCAGGAATTGGTCGCGGCCATCACCGGTGCCACGGAAAATGCCGTGTCACGCCGGGTCGAGAGAAGATCGCATCAAAGCCAGCCTGGAGATCTGTAAATCCATGAACACCATTAGCAAAAAAGGCGCGCCGCTCTCGATCGTAGCGATGAACGCGTGCATCACGATGAAAGCCTGTCCGGTGTTTTCCACTCCTTCGTTGATCGAATAAAAACCGGTGATTTGGGCATGTTGCCGGTGGTGCTCGGCCTGATTTTAATCTCTACCGTGTTCAGCATTCTTAATCCGGTTTACCTGGCTCCCAACAACCTGGTCAACTTGCTGTTCGACTGCGCAACCATTGGTTTTATTTCGCTGGGTATTGTCTGCGTACTGATGCTGGGAGAAATCGATCTTTCTGTTGGATCGATGAGCGGGCTCTCTTCCGCCATCATCGGAGTATTGTGGGTTAATCTTGGCTGGCCGATAGCCGGTGCGATTGCCGTAGCGCTGGTGATGGGTGCAGTGGTTGGGATGATCTATGCGCAACTTTATAACCGCCTTGGTATGCCGAGTTTTGTCGCGACGCTTGCCGGGCTGCTGGCCTTGCTGGGAATGCAACTCTACATCCTTGGCCCCTCAGGCAGTATCAACCTGCCCTATATCTCCCCGCTGGTGCGTTTTGGCCAGGTGATGGTAATGCCTGACTGGTTCGCCTATCTGGTGGCAGTGCTGCCTGGCGTAGCCATGGCGATTCAGGGCCTGAGAACCCGTAACCGTCGTGAGAAGGTTGATCTCTCATCTGAACCCATGGGTGCGCTGTTCATTCGCGCCATCCTGTTAACAGTGGTTTTCGAATTCGCGGTTTTCTACCTTAACCTCGGTCGCGGCGTCCCGTGGATTTTTGGCCTGTTTGTGGTCTTCACCGTGCTGCTTAACTATGCGCTGAAACGAACCAAATGGGGACGCTCGATGTTTGCCATTGGCGGCAATCGTGAGGCCGCTCGTCGTTCAGGAATTAATGTGCGTGCCATCTACATCAGCGCATTTATGCTCTGTTCAACCCTGGCGACGCTGGGCGGGATCCTTGCAGCCTCCCGATTAGCTTCCGCCAGTCAGCAAGCGGGCACAGGCGACGTCAACCTTAATGCAATTGCTGCCGCTGTCATTGGTGGCACCAGCCTGTTTGGTGGGCGGGGAAATGCCTATTCCGCGCTGCTGGGCATTATCGTTATTCAGTCCATCTCCAACGGCCTGACACTGCTTAATCTGCCCTCATCACTGCGCTACATGATCACCGGCGGCGTGCTGGCCATTGCTGTCATTGTCGATTCTCTCGCCCGGCGCTCTCGTGTTAATCACGGTCGCGCTTAAATAACGCATTCCTACAGGAGAAATAACCATGCTTAATTCACTTGAAAATAAAGTTGTCGCCATCACCGGGGCGGCTTCAGGAATCGGTCTGGAATGTGCCCGAACTTTTTAGCCGCTGGCGCGAAAGTAGTACTGATTGACAGGGCGCGTGAGCGGCTGGAACAACTTACAAATGAACTGGGTGAAAACGCGTTTCCGTTGGTGATTGATCTGCTTAAGCCGCAAGAAATATCAGGCATGTTGCAGGGCATTTTGGATGCGGCTGGCGGCCTGGATATTTTTTACGCCAATGCCGGAGCCTATGTGGGGGGCCGATTGAGGAAGGCAACCCCGATGAATGGGACCGCATGTTGAACCTGAATATCAACGCGGCCTTCCGTACCGTTCATGCAGTACTGCCGCACATGATTGCGCAAAAATCGGGTGATATTCTCTTTACCAGCTCGATTGCAGGCGTTGTACCCGTGATCTGGGAACCGATTTATACGGCGTCGAAATTTGCCGTGCAGGCTTTTGTTCACACCACGCGTCGGCAGGTAGCGAAACATGGCATCCGCGTTGGCGCCGTTTTGCCGGGCCCGGTTGTCACCGCGCTAATCGATAACTGGCCAAAAGAAAAGTTAGAAGATGCACTGGCGAACGGCAGCCTGATGCAGCCGAAAGAGGTGGCAGATGCGGTACTCTTTATGGTGACTCGACCACGTAATGTCACAGTACGCGACTTGGTTATCCTGCCAAACAGCGTTGATCTTTAACCCTGTTATTCAGGAAAAGGAGAGCGTATGGGCAGCAAATTACAGGATAGCGCAGCGGATAATCGCGTCATGATTGGAGTCGATGTCGGCACCACCAGCGCGCGTGCTGGCGTGTTTGACCACTCCGGCGAAATGTTGGCAACCGCAAAACGCGAGATTACCCTTTTTCGCGCGCCCGGACATATCGTTGAGCAGTCGAGTCGCGAGATTTGGCAGGCTGTTTGTGCCGCAGTGAAAGAGGCGATCCAGCGCGCGGCCATTGATCCTCAGCGGGTTGCCGGTATCGGTTTTGACGCCACCTGCTCGCTGGTGGTGTTGGATGCCGTCGCAAAACCGCTGGCAACCAGCGACAGCAACAATGACGATCGTAATGTCATTGTCTGGATGGATCATCGGGCCACCGCTCAAGCGGAGCGTATCAATACGCTGCAACATCCGGTATTGCGCTATGTCGGGGGTAAAATCTCGCCAGAAATGGAGACGCCAAAGCTTCTTTGGTTGAAAGAGCATCGCCGCGAAACCTATGACAAAACCTGGCAATTTTTCGATCTGGCCGACTTTCTCACTTGGCGCAGCAGCGGCGATCTGGCGCGTTCCACCTGCACCGTGACCTGTAAATGGACCTATATCGCCCACGAAAAGCGCTGGGATGCAGACTATTTTCGCCAGATCGGGCTTGAAGAGCTGGCCGATGAGCAGTTTTCCCGCATTGGTCAGCAGATTGTCGAACCGGGCACTTGTTGTGGTAAAGGGCTGACACAAGAAGCGGCGGATGAAATGGGATTACCGGTCGGCACGCCTGTCGCTGCCGGGATGATTGATGCCCATGCCGGCGGTATCGGTACGGCAGGCGCCAAAGGCAGCGCCAGCCATAATCTTGCCTACGTATTTGGTACTTCATCCTGCACCATGACCACCACCGAAGCGCCGGTATTTATTCCTGGCGTGTGGGGACCTTATTTTTCTGCAATGGTGCCAGGAAAGTGGTTAAACGAAGGCGGGCAGAGTGCCGCTGGAGCAGCAATTGATCAATTGTTAGCGTTTCATCCGGCAGCTCGCGAAGCAGCAAATAGGGCGAATCAGCGTGCTGTTTCGTTACCGGTTTTCCTGGCCGACTTAGCGCTGGAAAAGTACGAGAACGCCTCGGCAGCGGTAGAACATACCCAAGGCATTCACGTTATTCCTGAATTCCTTGGCAACCGCGCACCCTTCGCCGATCCTCACGCGCGTGCATTGATTGCGGGTTTAGGGATGGAAAACGATCTGGACAACCTGTTGTCACTCTACATTGCGGGCATTTGCGGCATTGGTTACGGGTTGCGACAGATCATTGATGTTCAGGATCAAGCCGGGGCAACCATCGAAAATATTGTCATCAGCGGTGGCGCAGGCCAGCATCCCTTCATTCGACAACTGCTCGCAGATGCCACCGGACACAAAGTGATTGCCACTAAAGGCAGTGAACCAGTGCTACTGGGTGCTGCTATTCTCGCGGCTTTTGCGGGCGGCATGGTTTCATCAGTCAGTGAAGGCATGTCACGTTTTACACACGTCGCCAGTGAATACATACCAGAAACGCATTATCGCGAGCGCCACCAACTTCGCTATGCTACCTTTCAACGCCTTCAGGAAAATGCACGGCAGTTGGAAGGTTAGCGGTGTGTATCTCTACGCGTTATTAGCCAATCATTCATGCCGTCTTGCTGGAGTTTAGCGCCAGCCTCAGCGTGGCATCAACAAGCCTGTTTGCCCCGCTTCAGTACCTACTACAGTGAGACACACATGTTATTACGCCCCATGACAGCGGATGAGTTTGCGGTCTACCAGCTTCTGTTTATTGATGAATATGCCAATGACCTCGCCGCCAGCCGGAACTATTCACCCGAGGAAGCCTTACAGCGTGCAACCGAATCCATTGATTTTTCACTGCCTAAAGGCGTAGAGACCGCAATTAACCAGCTTTGGTGCCTGGCGTTATCAGCAAGCGACGACCCGCCAGTAGGTTACTTATGGCTGACAATGAAGGGTCAATCCGCCTGGATTTGTGATTTCTTCATCTACCCTGAAGGGCGCGGAAAAGGCTATGGCCGTGCTGCATTAGAAAATCTGAGCCACCAATTAGCGCTGGAAGGTATCGCGGAGATCGGTTTACGTGTTGCACCGACCAATGCAGCGGCCAAACATCTTTATGAGAAACTGGGATTTTCAATAACAGGCATTAATATGTCGAAGCGATTGGCGTGCTAAGCTATTTTTCACCCGACTCAGCATCATCACTCCGCTAAACCATAGCGCTTATTTAGGCCAGGACACCGATGATAATTGTCCAGATCTCCGATATTCATGCAGCGCCCAACAACGACAACTTGTCACGATTGGCGCGTATTTTGATGTGGTTGGATTGTATTGATGTAAAGGTCTTGGTTATCACCGGTGATTTAATTGATGACGACTGGACGGAGGGTTATGAGCAAATTGCAGCCCTGCTTAAAAATAAAAATTACGCCATACTCATCTTGCCCGGTAATTCTGATCACCCTGCGCTCATGCGCGCTGTTATTAAATCACCCTATTGGCACGATGATGTCGAACCCCTGCATTTTGCCGCGGATTTTGATGCGGTACGCCTCATCGGGCTTGATACCACCCTTCCCGACTCCGCCGTAGGTAGCTTAACCGAGCATCTCCCATGGTTAGAAAAAAGCTTATCAGCCGAAGGTCCTGCGACATCAATAGTGTTTATGCACCATCATATTTTCCCCAGTGGCATTCCAACGCTGGATCAGATTATGTGCCGCGATGCAGCAAAGCTTGAGGCCTGTTTACGCACTCATCCTCGAAAACCTGTCGCCCTATCATCAGGACATGTTCATCGTCCTGTCGCCGGCATTTTTTCAGGTATACCTGCTTATATTTGTGGCTCGGTTTGCCCAGCAAATCCAGTATGGTTTGGCTCCGAAAAAGTTCCTCCCGTTACCGACTCTTCCTCTTTTATGCTGCATTGTTTTACCGATGGCACGTTAGTCAGCCATTTTATTAATTTTTAAGTCTCCCGTTTCGCTACCGGCTATTTTTTAATCTCAAGTGGCACGTTGGTTATAAGTTATATCCGAAGCAATGTGTGCAGGTGTGAACACTTATATTACTATTCAGCGATTACCCAAACTGAAGGAAGTTGTTAAACATGAAAGGTCTGATATCAGCGTTGCTCGCCTGTTCCGTTGTGCTGCTGTCTGGTTGCTCGCCGGATAAAGATAATAAAGTTAAAGTGGCGATTAATACGGGGCCCGATCAGGCAATCTGGGAAGAAGTACAAAAAGTTGCCAAAGATAAATACCAGCTGGATGTCGAGGTGACTTCGTTTAACGACTATGTGCTGCCCAACGAAGCGCTGAATAACAAAGACGTTGATGCGAACGCCTTCCAGAGTCTGCCTTATTTAGAAGATCAATCTAAAGAGCGTGGTTATAAGTTTGCTGTCGTGGGTAAAACCTTTGTGTTCCCGATTGCAGCTTACTCGCACAAAATCAAAAACATCAGTGAACTGACAAACGGTGCGACCATTACCATTTCCAATGAGGCCACCACGCTGGGCCGCAGTCTGCTGCTATTACAGGCGCAGGGTTTAATTAAACTCAAAGACGGTGTGGGTTATTTGCCAACTTCACTGGATATTATTGAAAATCCAAAAAACCTGAAGTTGGTTGAAGTGGATACACCGCAGTTGACCCGCACGCTCGACGATCCAAACGTTTCCTTGTCGATTATTAATACCAACTTTTCGGCGCAGGCAGGCTTGTCCGCCACTCGCGATGGATTATTTATGGAAGGCCCAGATTCACCTTATGTGAATGCGCTGGTGTCACGTGAAGACAATAAAGAGAGTGACAAAATTCAGAAATTGAAAGCCGCGTTGCAATCTCCAGAAGTGTTAAAGAAAGCAGAAGAAGTCTACAAAGGCGATGCTATCAAAGGCTGGTAATGTTGTATTACGGGTGAACCTTAGCCCGTGATGAATGGCCGCAGCAGAGATGCTCGCGGCCATTTTTTATGCACCAGACAATGATTCACACAGAAGCGAGCCATGCAACGAACAATTTTTAAACAACCCTCAGCCTATTATTCTGCGAATAAGCTTGGTTATTCTTTCCCATGATGTTTTTCACGTCTAATCGCAGGCGTTAGCTCTTTTTTAAGGACATTTATAGACAAAACGGATGAGGCTTCTGTTAATGTAGGCGACTAAAGAACACAGATTCTGGAACAGAGCATGCTGTCAACAATCATCTATCGCAGTCATCTCAGTGATGACGTTGCCATTAAATCTCTCGAAGCGTTAGCCGTTAAAGCCAATAAAGTTAACGAGTCGTTTGGTGTCACCGGCATTTTGCTCTTTAACGGCACCCACTTCTTTCAAGTATTGGAAGGCCCAGATGCAGCAATAAATAAAGTTTACGATCGCATCTGCGAAGATCCTCGCCATCATAATCTGGTTGAATTGCTGCGTGATTACGCACCCTTCCGTCGCTTCGGTAATGTCGGCATGGAACTCTTTGACTTGAGAGAGCATGACAAAGCGACCGTGCTTCAGGCGGTTTTAGATAAAGGCACCTCAAAATATCAACTCACTTATGAAGATCGTGCGCTGCAATTCTTGCGCACTTTTGTCGAATCTCGAGAAAAAGAAAACTACTTCGAGATCCCACCGGCGAGTGCCTGGGAGTTTATCGTTGATGATCAACCCGCAATAGAAAGAGAGATACCGCTTTCCATTGCTGAAAATTACAGCTTTGCCTTTCAGCCTATTATCGATCCGCTTTCACAGCGTATCGTCTCGCTTGAAGCCTTAATGCGAAACGCCACTGGCGGTTCTCCGCGTGAATTTTTTGCTCAACATTCCCAGGAAGCGTTTTATCGGTTAGATCTCGAATCTAAAAAACTCGCTTTTGCGCTGGCTAATAGGCTAGACGTTCAAGGATTGACGCTTTCTATTAATTTGCTGCCGATGTCGTTGGTTATGGTGCCCAACGCCGTTGATTTTTTGCTAAATGAAATTGCAGCAAATGGCTTAGTCCCAGAGCAAATTGTGGTTGAAGTGACCGAAAACGAAGTCATTTCACGCGCCGAAGAATTTGACTCTGCTATCAAGCAACTGAAAGCGGCGGGCATCAGCCTGGCAATTGATGATTTTGGTGCGGGATCTGCCGGGCTGTTATTGCTCGCACGCATTCAGCCGGACAAAATCAAAATTGATCGTGACATCATCTGTGATGTACACAAAAGTGGACCTAAACAGGCTATCGTCCAGGCAATTTTAAAATGTTGTTCTGCACTGGAAATATCAGTGATTGCGTCAGGCGTTGAAAAGCCCGAAGAGTGGATGTGGCTGGAAGCGGCAGGCGTCTGTTATTTCCAGGGTTCACTCTTTGCTCCACCAAAATTAACCGGCATTTCAGCGGTGGCCTGGCCTGAATTAAAATAATGTTCATTGCCCTTGTCAGGATATCGGATGCGCTGACAAGGTTTTCCGCTTATGACTCAACCATTTTGAGCATAGTGAAAAAACATTTCCTTTCTCTTCACGCTTCCCTTAAAAATTCCCATTCTTGTTTTGACTCTCTCGCCTCGCTTATTTAAACCATGTTCATTTCCTGACCAAATAAATGCCGAATCGAAGCAGCGCCTTATTTCTTACACTACGCTTTAACTTCATCGCCTGTTACGCAACAGCTTGTCTGTTAATCAATATATGCGTGCGATAAACAATTCGCTTTATATGAACAGCGCTGATTTGCTTGTGCTGCCACGAAAAACAATTTAACCCCTGTAAAAGGAGACCTTATGTCAACGAAAAATCGTCCACAGCCTCCCTTTCCAGAGCAACAGCTGAGCTGGCCGGGTAACACCGCCGAGATGCAGCCGCTGCCCGATCACGGTGAAAACAGTTACAAAGGTTCTGGTCGCCTGGCTGGCAAAAAGGCAATTATTACCGGTGGTGATTCCGGTATTGGCCGTGCGGTTGCCCTTGCTTATGCACGAGAAGGCGCAGATGTGCTGATTTCCTATCTCGATGAACATGAAGACGCGCAGGAAACCGCCCGTTTGGTCGAACAAGCGGGGCAAAAAGCGGTATTGGTGCCGGGTGATATTACCGAAGCCGAAATCTGTAAAAGCATTGTCGATAAAGCGGTTGAAGCCTTTGGTGAGATCAACATCTTAGTGAACAATGCCGCCTTTCAGATGACGCGCCAGTCACTGGATGAGATTAGCGATGAAGAATTTGATCGCACCATGAAAACCAATATTTACGCCATGTTCCGTATTACCAAAGCTGCGGTGCCGCACATGCCGCCGGGCGGCTCGATCATCAACACAGCCTCTATTAACGCCGATCAGCCCAAACCACTGTTAATTGCCTATTCAGCCACCAAAGCCGCCATTGTTAATTTTTCCGGCAGCCTGGCCGCGCTCTTGGCTGAAAAAGGGATCCGTTCGAATGCTGTGGCGCCCGGCCCCATCTGGACGCCGCTGATCCCAACCACAATGCCGACTGAAAAAGTTAAAGATTTTGGCAGTGAAGTTCCCTTAAAACGGCCTGGTCAGCCCGCAGAACTGGCTTCCAGTTACGTCATGCTAGCAAGCGATGAGGCAAGCTATATTTCAGGTGCAACGATTGCTGTAACCGGTGGCGTCGCGGTGATCTAATGCCATATGTTCAGCGCCTGCTTAGGGCAGTAAGCAGGCGCTTACAGAAGGAGCTGAACCATGAAAGCCTATCCTTTGTCACTCTCTTTACCGCTGGCTTATCACGTTTTTGGCGGTGATCTGATTCAATCCCGCTTGGGTAAAACAGGCTTGCCTGATAAACGAATCGCTGAAACCTGGGAAGTCAGCGATGTTGATGGCATGAACGCTACTGTAACCAACGGCGAGTACGCCGGCCAGACCCTACGCGAGCTCACGCAGCGCTATCCCGATGAAATGGTCGCACCCGGCTGGGTTGGGCCTCATTTCCCCTGCTAACCAAATTTATAGATGCGTCACATATGTTGCCGGTGCACCTCCACGCTAACGACACCGCCGCGCAGCAGCTTGAGCAGCAGCCCAATGGTAAAACCGAAGCCTGGCATATTTTATGGGCAGCTCCGAATGCGTCTTGTCTGGCTGGCATTAAACCCAATCTTACGCCTGAAGAGGTTCGCTCCGCCTTACTGGCTGAAAAGTACGATGAGGTGATGGTGCGTAAACCGGTCAAAACTGGCGATACCTTTTACATACCCGGCGGCATGCTGCATTCATTCGGACCCGATACGCTGATCTATGAAATAGAACAAACCTCCAATATTCAGCAGCACGCCATGCCGTGGCGAATGGAAGATGGCAGCGAAATTTCTCGGCCAGAGCGAGAAAAAATATTGATGCGCTCATGGCAGAACTTCGCCCGACGCTGACAACTGAACCGCAGCCCGGTTTAATCATTGAAGAAACAGCAAACATTTCCCGTCTGATGTGCTGTGCTGGCCCCTACTTCGCACTTGAGCGGTGGAAAATTGCCACAGCTTATGAATATGCATTTAACGGGACGCGCATTTTTTCCAACCTCGGTGATCCTCTTCATATTGAGGCCGCAGGCGAAAGTTACACCTTAGGACGCGCGGAGACGCTGCTCCTGCCCGCTGCTTTAGCCAATATTCGCTTGCAAGGCACAGGTGAGCTTCTGGTGGGTTATCTGCCGAACATGCAACGTGATGTCGTTGAGCCGCTAAGCAGGCAAGGTTACGACCAGCAAACCATTGAGCGCATGGGTGATATTTTGGGCAAAAAGCGCTAACGAGATACGCGGGCTCAAATCAATGGGTTCCAAAATAGCGATCACTTATGCTATGGGCCGAAAAAAGTTATCCACAGAAAATGGGGATAGCCTGTGTATGGATGCGTATGAATGGTAACGCAGCAGGCACAAACAGGCTTTATGCCTGCCCCAAAACCGCGAATTTTACGGGGCTGTATTCAACGCACCCCAAGATTTAACGTCAGCGCCTGCACTTTTCAATGCGCTCACTTCTTAACCAGCCTCGTCGTGGATCTTATGGTTAAAAAACCGTATCAACCTCTGTAGCTCTCTTATCAGACCGCCTTTGTAATGAAGTTTTACTCTTTTTTCGCACCCTCTTTTCCTTTCTCCGCCTTCCCTTTATTCAACACAGTAAACCTACCGCTGTAGAAAACCGCTTATAACTAAAAATTCCATTAACATATTGGTATTAACAAAATCCGCTAACGCGTTGTAATAAATCAAAAAGAAATGGAGCATTCGAATTCAAGGCGCGCTTTTCGTGCTTTATTAATAAGTACATAACATAAATTTGACATTTTTTACGGTCAAATACTCAGCAACACATTGATTCATAATAAAAACTCATAAAACTGCGCCCGCAAAATTAATCATTGAGTCCCACCTCAAAAAGTCCTATATTGGCCGCGCTTTTTTAATGAACGGTTCACTTTTTATTCAATTATTCAACTGAGACCTAACCTGACGTCTTGGTTGTAGGAGAGATATGATGACGGATAAAGTCCGTATTGACAGTGTAGATGCGCATTCATTAAACCGTAATAATGAGACTTATTTGGCCAGACAGGCTGAATTTGAATCAAACGTCAGAAGTTACCCTCGCAAATTGCCCTTAGCCATCGCCAAAGCACAAGGCGTATGGATTACTGACGTTGAAAATAAGCAATACCTCGATTGTCTGGCCGGCGCAGGAACACTGGCGCTGGGTCACAATCATCCTGATGTATTGCAAAGCATCCAAAATGTCATTACCAGCGGCTTGCCGTTACATACCCTCGATTTAACAACACCGTTAAAAGATGAGTTTTCAGCTTATCTGCTCTCGCTGTTGCCAGGCCAAGGTAAAGAGTATTGCCTGCAGTTCACCGGTCCATCGGGTGCCGATGCGGTTGAAGCAGCGCTGAAGTTAGCGAAAAACACACTGGCCGTACGGGTGTGATCAGCTTCTCCGGCGGTTATCACGGTATGACGCACGGCGCACTTTCCGTGACCGGTAACTTGTCACCAAAAGAAGCCATTAACGGCATGATGCCTGAAGTGCAGTTTATGCCTTACCCGCACCTTTACCGTTGTCCGTTGGGCATTGGCGGTGAAGCAGGCGTGAAAGCCTTGACCTACTACTTCGAAAACCTGATCAACGACGTGGAAAGTGGCGTTCGTAAACCGGCTGCCGTCATTCTGGAAGCGGTTCAGGGCGAAGGCGGTGTGAACCCAGCACCTGCAGAGTGGTTGCAACGTATTCGTAAAGTGACTCAGGAGCACGGCATCCTGTTGATCATTGACGAAGTACAAGCGGGCTTTGCGCGTACCGGTAAACTGTTCGCCTTTGAACACGCAGGTATTGAGCCAGACATCATCGTGATGTCAAAAGCGGTGGGTGGCGGTTTGCCATTAGCGGTTCTGGGCATCAAAAAACAGTTCGATGCGTGGGAGCCAGGCCATCATACCGGTACTTTCCGTGGCAACCAGTTGGCCATGGCTACCGGCCTGACCACGCTGCGCTACCTGAAAGATAACAACGTTGCCAGCAAAGTGGCTGAGCAAGGTGAATGGCTGAAAGGCAAACTGGCGGACCTGCAGAAACGCTATCCAGTGCTGGGTAACGTGCGCGGTTTGGGCTTGATGATCGGTATTGAAATGGTCAAGCCAAACGAAGCGAAAGATCACATGGGTTGCTTCCCGGCTGATGGCGAACTTTCCGCGCTGGTGCAGAAAAAATGTTTTGAAAATGGCCTGATCCTTGAGCGCGGCGGTCGTCACGGTAGCGTGCTTCGTCTGCTGCCATCGCTGCTGATCACCAATGCAGAGCTGGAAATCTTTATCGATAAGTTTGAAAACGCCCTGCTTTCCGCTGGCGTCAAACCGGTTTGAGTGGAGTGAATTCGATGTCCCGGTTAAATCCCATTCTGGCTGCCTCAGCACAGAGTACCGAAGCGTACCAGCAAGCGATTGAGCAGAGCAGCCAGGCCGTGGTTAAGTGGCTGCAACAGCCTGAAATGTATCAGGGAAAATCTGTAGCAGAACTGCGCGACCGCATTACGCTGGATTTCAATCCGCAAGGCCTGGGCAACCAGGCAGCCATTGAGCGTGCGATTGAATACTTCCTGAAAGACAGCTTGTTAGTGCACCATCCGCAGTGCGTGGCGCATTTACATTGCCCAAGTCTGGTGGTGAGCCAGGCTGCTGAGGTGATGATCAACGCCACGAATCAGAGCATGGATTCCTGGGATCAAAGCCCTTCCGCTACCATCATTGAGATGAAGCTGATTGAATGGCTGCGTACTCAGGTTGGTTATCAGCCTGGCGATGCAGGCGTGTTCACCAGCGGCGGTACGCAAAGTAACCTGATGGGTTTGATGCTGGCGCGTGATGCGTTCTTTGCGCGTCAGGGTCACTCCATTCAGCAGGATGGGTTGGTTGGTAATCTGCGTAAGATCAAAGTGTTCTGTTCTGAGAACGCACACTTTTCGGTGCAGAAAAACATGGCGCTGCTGGGTCTGGGTTATCAATCCGTCACGCTGGTGAAGACCGATCGCTTTGCGCGCATGGATCTCAACGATCTTCGCGAAAAAGTGGCGCAGGCGAATGCCAACGGCGAGCAGATTTTGGCTATCGTTGCCACCGCAGGCACCACTGATGCTGGCGCGATTGATCCGCTGCGAGACATTGCTGCGCTGGCTGCTGAACACAATATCTGGGTACATGTTGATGCGGCATGGGGCGGCGCGTTGTTGCTGTCTGAAAAATACCGCGATTATCTGGACGGCATTGAGCTGGTGGATTCCATTACGCTGGACTTCCACAAGCAGTTCTTCCAGACCATCAGCTGCGGTGCTTTCTTGCTGAAAGAGGCGCGCCACTATGAGCTGATGCGCTATCAGGCGGCTTATCTGAACTCTGAGTTCGATGAAGCACAAGGCGTACCTAATTTGGTATCCAAATCTTTGCAGACCACCCGCCGTTTTGATGCGTTGAAACTGTGGATGGGCCTGGAAGCGTTGGGACAAAAGCAGTACGCCGAGATCATCGATCACGGCGTTACGCTGGCAAAGCAGGTTGCGCATTACGTTGCTGAGCAAGCTTCACTGGAACTGGTGATGCAGCCGCAGTTAGCCAGCGTGCTGTTCCGTTATCGTCCCGCTTCACTGGCAACGGCTGACGACGCTGCCATTGCCTTGCTGAACCAACGCATTGGTGATGCGCTGCTGGACTCTGGCCGCGCGAATGTCGGCGTAACTGAATTTGATGGCGTAACCTGCCTGAAAATGACGTTGCTGAACCCGACAGTGACCTTAGAGGACATTCAGCTGCTGTTGGCATTAGTAGAGAAGACGGCTGAGCAGCTGCAAACCGCGTAATTTGCGTTAACGAAGAGATAAATAAAAAGCCGATAACGTTTTGTTATCGGCTTTTTTATTGCTGTGAAATTGCGTTAAACGCGCGTCCTATATCTCATCATCCAGATCACGCAGATGGTCATCTTTACGTAGCGTCATCAATGCCGTAATGCTGACCAGCGCAGTTGCCATCACATACCAGGCAGGAATATCCAGATTACCGGTTTGTTTAATCAACCCGGTGATGATCAGTCCCGCGCAGCCAGAGAACACCGCATTTGAGAGCGAATAAGCCAACCCAAGGCCGGTGTAGCGTACACGCGTGGGAAACATCTCCGCTAACATAGCCGGTCCCGGCCCCGCGAGCAGACCAACAATGGCACCAGCAATAAAAACCACCACGCTTTTAATCAACAGCGTGGAGGATTGATCCTGCAATACGTGTAACAACGGCAAGGCCAACAGCAGTAATAACACCGCAGCGAATACCATCACCGAGCGCCGGCCTATTTTATCGCTCAGCATGCCAGCGGGAATAATAGTGGCAGCAAAACCCAAATTAGATATTACCGCGATCAACAATGCCGTATTGAATCCGGTATGTAAGGATGATTGCAAATAGGTAGGCATGATCACTAAATAGGTGTAACCCGCTGCTGACCAAACCATAACGCGGCAAATTCCGATCATAATCGTTTTTAGCGTATCGCTGAGATTGGCTTTTTTCTGCGTCAAAACAGGCTCTGTTTTTTGCTTAATAAAAGTGGGCGTCTCTTCCATATTGACGCGCAGCCATAACGCCACCGCACCCAGAGGTAAAGCAATAAAGAAAGGAATGCGCCAGCCCCAACTTAGCATCTGCTCAGGGCTTAACAGCACGGAAAGCAAGGCGACAATGCCCGCACCCGCCAGCAAACCTAACGCAACGGTAAATGATTGCCACGCACCAAACAGACCGCGTTTACCGCGTGGCGCAAATTCTGTCATCAATGAAACTGCACCGCCATATTCTCCACCCGCAAACAAACCTTGCAGGATACGCAAACCGGTAATGATCAACGGCGCAGCAATACCGATGCTGGCATAGGTGGGAATAAGACCAATAGCTGCCGTGGCCAGCGTCATCATGATCAGCACCACGATTAAGGTTGGTTTTCGCCCTATTCGATCGCCGATGCGGCCAAAAACAATAGCACCCAGCGGTCGGAAGAAAAAGGCAATCGCAAAAGAGGCATAGGTAAGAATAATGCCGGTTAGTTCCGCTTCTCCCGCCAAGCGAAAAAAGTTTTGCGCAATAATTGTGGCCAGGAAGCCATAAACCGCAAATTCATACCATTCAATAAAGTTACCGACCGAACCGGCAATTAATGCGCGCTTTTGTGATGCGATAATATCAGCAGGTTGAAGATGAGAACTCATGGTGAAGCGATCCCTTTCGACAATTCATCAGTGCCTTACCAATACCACAACCCAACGATGAATGCCTGCCAGCGAATGACCGGGGTTATTTCACTATAGCCCCGTGAGTTGGCTGCAAGACGTTTTGGGGCAACCCGTGACGCAAGCGGTTTACAGCGTTTAGCCAGCCATATTGTGCCTGTTCGGCCAATTGACATGGATTTAAACCTGCTATCAAATGCGCCATCCTCTTTGCTGAACCGTTGTTATGAACAAACCGACTCTTCCTGGCTTTCTCTTTAGCTTGCTGATGCTTTCCACCAGCGCCTCTGCCACGCAATATAATGTCTGGTATGAAAGCAACGGTGTGCGTACTGGCATGACGCAAACCCCTGATGAACAACCCGTGATGATTAGCATCGCTTTTCCCGGTCATCCGCAGTCAAATATTATGATTTCGTATAGCGCGAATGAAAAATGCACCAACAGTGCCAACACCTTCTCTTTGCCGGTTGATAACACCACTTTTGAGGTTGATTACCGCTGTACCCTAATCGATGAAAAATCGAGCGTGCAGCATTTCACTATTACTGATGCCAAAGCCGTTGCTTACCTCTACGGAAGGCTACAGGCGGGATTTACCGTGGTGCTGCAACGCAGCATCAAAGTTTATGTCGCTAATTTTACCTATCCAAAACAGGGTTCCTCACCCGATTTGTAAGACTTCTCCTCACGCTTTTAATCGCAAATCTTGCACATCTGCACGCTGACCGTTAGGGTGTGCAAAATTTTCTGACATCGCTGGATACACCATGACTTCTCACACTTCAAAAGATCCCTTGCACGGCGTTACGCTAGAAATGCAGGTGAATAGCCTGGTTGCGCATTATGGTTGGGTTGAGCTGAGCAAACGCATCAACATCAACTGCTTCAAAAGCGATCCCAGCGTGAAGTCCAGCCTGAAGTTTTTACGCCGAACACCTTGGGCGCGCGCAGAGGTTGAAGCGCTTTATCTCGCTTCGCTAGATGAAGTGGATGATGTAAAAGAGGATGAGCCGGATGAATCGGCTGAGGATCCTTGGTCGAACTGGCGCGGCAACCAAGAGTAATTGCGGGATAAAGACAAAAAGGGCTGGTTTAAAACCAGCCCTTTTACTTTTTAATTCGCGGCATCAGCAATGATTTATCATCCGCGTATCCGCATCATTAATTTTTACGCGAGATTACAGCGCCATGTCGTGTTGCGCGTCTGCCGCTTTATGCTCAGTGGCTGGTGCAGCTGGCGCGTCCGCGGTTTTGCCCGTCATGTTAATCACCGGCGGTTTGGTCAGTTGCAGCGTTGCTGCGGTGTCATCCCAAACGCTTTGCGCCAATGCCGCATCGTCGTTCAGCTTTTTGCCGTAGCTCGGCACAAACTTGTGCACTTTTTCCTGCCACTCTGGCGTTTTAAACTGTTCTGGGAACAGTTTCTGAACCACACTCAGGGCGATCGGTGCTGCAGTTGATGCACCCGGTGATGCACCCAACAGTGCCGCAACGGTTTTCTGCTGATCGGTCACAATTTCGGTGCCCAATTTCAGCACGCCGCCTTTGTCTGCATCTTTCTTGATGATCTGTACGCGTTGACCCGCCTGGATCAGTTTCCAGTCTTCTTTCTTAGCGTTTGGATAGTACTCTTTCAGCGCCTCGAAACGATCTTCTTCGCTCAGCATTACCTGACCAACCAGATATTTGACCAGGTCAAAGTTATCCAGGCCCACGTGCGTCATTGGCACGACGTTTTTGGTAGTGGTCGTGCTTAACAGATCAAACAGCGAACCATTTTTCAGGAACTTGGTTGAGAAGGTCGCAAACGGCCCAAACAGCACAACCTTTTTGCCATCCAGGAAACGTGAGTCCAGATGCGGAACAGACATCGGTGGCGCACCTACAGAAGCCTGACCATACACTTTTTGGTTGTGGCGGTTAGCCAATACTGGGTTTTCTGTTACCAGGAATGAACCACCGACCGGGAAGCCCGCATAGTTATCCGCTTCAGGAATACCGGTTTTTTGCAGCAGCTTCAGTGCACCGCCACCTGCGCCGATGAAGACATATTTCGCATCAACCTCACGCTCTTCACCGCTCTTGCCATCTTTGATGGTGACATGCCAGGAATTGTCGCCGTTGCGTTTGAAGTCGGTAACTTCAGAAGAGGTTTCCAACTTGAAGTTTTCATTCTTCTTCAGGCTACCGATCAGCTGACGGGTGATTTCACCGTAGTTGACGTCGGTACCTACCGGCGTCCAGGTTGCGGCCACTTTTTGTTGCGGATCGCGGCCTTCCATAATCAGCGGAGACCATTGCGCGATCTGCTTATGGTCAGTAGAGAATTTCATGCCCTGGAACAGCACAGTTTTCTGCAGTGCTTCATAGCGTTTGCTCAGGAATTCAACGTTATCACCCCAAACAAAACTCATGTGTGGCGTTGAGTTGATGAAAGAGTGTGGATTTTTCAACACACCGCTTTTCACCTGCGCAGTCCAGAATTGACGAGAAATCATAAACGCTTCGTTAATTTCCAGCGCTTTGCTGACGTCGATTGAACCGTCTGCACGCTCTGGCGTGTAGTTCAGTTCCATGTTCGCTGAGTGGCCGGTACCTGCATTGTTCCAGCCATTAGACGATTCCAGCGCAACACCGTCGAGTTTCTCAACCATGATCTGTTTCCAGTCTGGTTGCAGCTCTTCAAGCCAGGTGCCTAATGATGCACTCATGATGCCGCCGCCAATTAACAGGACATCGGTTTTTTCTGGTGTGGTTGCAGCTTGCGTGGCAGATGTCACTAATAAAGCCAAAAGGGAAAGCGAAGGAAGTACTTTTGTTGATTTAATCATTACGGTCTGCAATTTAACGGTTGTGGTTAAAAAAAGTCCGCGAAGTTTAAAATATTGTTACTTATTAGTTGATTTGTTTTTAGTTAATTAATTAAAAAACAATGCCACTTATTTATTTAGTTACAAAATAATGTACGCTGTAATGCGTCACTTTCTTTGGTTAAGACGAGTCTTATCCCTGTTAAGCTGCAACGCAAGCCTATACTGATGAAGGTTCATCGCGTATGTTTCACAACGTTAAAATGAACTCACCCTTTTACTTTGAAGCATTGCCATGAACCCCTCTTTGCCGCGTAAACCGGGACGTAAACGTCCAATGAAACTTAGCACCCTGACCACGCTAATGATGGTGGCAGTGATCTTTACGGTGCTGCTTAGCGTTCATCTGCTCTATTTTATTCAGATAGATAATTTCACCCGCTCCCACGTCAAAGATAAAGCGCTGGCCGTTGCGCGCACCTTAGCTGACGATCCTCAAATCCAGCGAGGGTTAACACTATCTGCTGACCAGAGCATGATTCAACCTATCGCCAAAGCCGTACAAAAGCGCAACGATTTATTGTTTGTGGTGGTGACTGACATGAACGGCATTCGCCATTCGCACCCCAACACAGCCTTAATTAATCAGCGTTTTAAGGGCGCTGATTTGCTACCCGCCTTGGGCGGTCATGAAAATATCTCGGTCAATCACGGCACGCTGGTTGAGGCATTACGCGTTTTTACGCCCGTCTTTAACGCGCAGCATCAGCAAATTGGCGTGGTGGCGATCGGTATATCGCTTAGCGATGTGTCGGCGCAGATCTCTAAAAGTCGTTGGAATATCTTCTGGACCATTTTGCTTGGCGCTTCGGTGGGATTACTTGGCGTACTCATTCTTGTCAGGCGACTGAAAGGTATTTTGCTGGGTCTGGAGCCTCATGAGATTTCCAGCTTGTTTGAGCAGCGTCAGGCGATTCTCGATTCGATCAAAGAAGGCGTGATTGCCGTTGATGAACAGGCGCGCGTTACGTTGATCAATCAGGCCGCGCAGCAATTGCTACGTGAAACAGCCATTGAAGCCCCGCTTAGCGGCGATCGCGTGCCCGAAAACTCCCTGATGCTGAATCATTTGCGAGACGCGCTGCATGGCGGCAAAGCCTGGCACGATGAAGAGTTGAACGTGCGGGGTCGGATCATGATCAGCAATACCGTGCCGGTTCGTAGCCGTGACCGCATTATTGGCGCGGTGTGTACCTTCCGTGACAAGACCGAAATCAGCCAGCTGATGCAGCGTCTGGACGGCATGGTAAACTATGTCGATGCGCTGCGGGAACGCTCCCACGAATTTATGAATAAGCTGCATGTTATTCTTGGCCTGCTGCATATGAAAAATTATGCGCAGATGGAAGCGTACATTTTAAAAACCGCGAATAATTATCAAACGGAGATTGGTTCGCTGCTACAACGCATCAAATCACCGGTCATTGCTGGCTTTCTGTTAAGTAAAATAAATCGGGCCTCGGATCAGGGACATCGTTTGATGCTCAGCGATGCCAGTTATCTGCCTGACAGCGGCAGTGAACAGCAGGTAGCGGTATTGATTACTGTTATCGGGAATTTGATCGAGAATGCGCTCGAAGCGTTGGATCAACAACAGGAAGGTGAGATACACCTGCTGTTGCATTACCAGCGTGGTTGGTTGTCGTGTGAAGTGAGTGATGATGGGCCGGGCATCCCGGCTGAGATTGAAACCGCTATTTTCGAGAAAGGGTTCTCCTCAAAAGGCGATGATCGTGGCGTGGGCCTGTTTCTGGTTAAACAGCAAACAGAGAGCCTTGGCGGGAATATCAGCGTCGAATCAGAACCGGGCGTGTATACCCAATTTTTTGTACAACTCCCGTGGGATAAAGGAAATAAAGTTTCATGATCAATGTGTTAGTGGTTGACGATGATGCGATGGTCGCAGAGCTGAATCGCTGCTATATCGGCCAGGTTGCAGGGTTTACTTGCTGTGGAACCGCGTCGACCTTACAACAAGCGAAAGATCGATTAATGCAAACCGATCCACCCGTGGATCTCATCCTGCTGGATATTTATATGCAGCAGGAAAACGGTCTGGATCTGCTGCCAGAATTGCGCAGCTCTCAGCGCCCGGTTGATGTCATTATTATCTCTTCAGCGGCCGATGCAGCGACCATTAAAACATCGCTGAACTATGGCGTGGTGGATTATCTGATAAAACCGTTTCAGTTTTCGCGCTTTGAAGAAGCGTTAACCAACTGGCGGCAAAAACGTGTGCAGATGGACAACCAACACTATTATCAGCAAGCAGAGCTGGATCAGCTGATTCATGGTAATCCTCCCGCCACCAACGAACAAAAGCGCTTGCCCAAAGGGCTTACGCCGCAAACGCTTCGCACGTTATGTCAGTGGATTGATGCGCATCCCGGAACGGAATTTTCCACCGATGAGCTGGCAACGGAAGTCAATATCTCGCGCGTATCTTGTCGTAAATACCTGATCTGGCTTGCTGAAATAAATATTCTGTTTACCACTATTCATTACGGTGCCACCGGCAGGCCGGTTTATCGCTATCGTCTGCAAGCGGAATATCACTCTTTACTCAAGCATTATTGTCAGTAAAACAGCTCAACTGATATTGATGATCCAGCAACTCAAAATTGAAGTGGCGTTGTGATGAGCAGATAACGCGCTGATCACGGGTGACGAAAATGGCTTCTATGTCAGCGTGTTCGGCAAGATACGCGATGCCCTTTTCGACACCCATGCCATACAACAGCGTGGTATAGATATCGCCATCAATTGAACGATCAGAGATTATGGTCACGCTCAGTAATTCATTGTTCAGCGGATAGCCCGTTTTAGCATCCAGAATGTGATGATAAATTTGGTCATTAACCTGGAAATAGCGCTCATACACGCCTGACGTCACCACTGATTTATTCACTACTGTGATCACACCAATCAACGCATCGGTTGCGGCAAAAGGCTTTTTGAGGCCAATCGCCCAACCTTGTTGATCAGCAGGCTCGCCCAAGGTTTGTACGTTGCCGCCCAGATTAATCAATCCGCGCGTAACGCCTTGCTGGCGCAGAAAGCCCTGCACGCAATCGGCAATATAGCCTTTTGCAATCGCGCCAAGATCAATCTCCATTCCCTCTTTCGCTAAAAATACGGAATGCGTTGATTCATCCATTATCACGTCATGCGGATCACAGCGCGTCAGACAAGCCGACAGTTCGCTTTCTGGCGGTACACTGTTGCCCTGAAAACCAATCCTCCAACATTTTACTACTGGGCCGATGGTGAAGTTAAAAATGCTGCCGGGTAGCAAGCTGACTGCTTTGGCACAGCGAATCAGCTCGAAAACACGCGGGTTAACCTGAACCGGATGCTGACCTGCAGCCAGATTGATATTCATCACTTCCGAGGGCGTGCGGTTTACCGTAAGCAGATTTTCCTGATGCTTGATTAAACGGAAAACATCTCTGGCCAGGGTTTCATTATGATCGAAGAGTTTGAGCTGAATGGGCGAGCCCATTAATACAGCGGAGTAAGCATAGACTGCGTCGCTTGTTGACATGATCGCCTCTGCTTAAGCGTTGAAAAGCGCTGTGCCCATGTTGTCATGGGCACAGCTGGCGTTTAACGTCGGGCGAAAGCCGCAGCGTTACGTCCCGCCAGAATACCGAAAATGATAATATCTGCCACCGCGTTACCGCCAATGCGGTTAGCACCGTGGATACCACCGACCACTTCACCCGCAGCCCAGGCACCGTTGATCACCTGTTTTTGGCTGTCGAGTACGGCGGTATCAGGATTGATCGTCACGCCGCCCATTGTGTGATGCACACCCGGTGCAATGCGAATTGCATAGAACGGGCCTTCATTCAGCGGATGGCGCAGCGCAGTAGTACGGTTGAAGTCTTCATCTTTCTGCTTAATCACAAACTGATTGTAGCGATCCAGCGTCGCTTTTAAGGCGTTTTGATCCATATTCAGCTTCACCGCCAGCTCTTGCACAGTTGGCGCGCTGTTCACGAATCCTTTGGCAATGTATTCGTCAGCGGCTTTATTGTTTTGACGAACCTGTTCATCAAAGATAATCCAGGCACTTTTTTCCGGTAACGCGATGATCTCTGCAGAGACTTTGTCACGCGTTTCCATCTCATTGAAGAAGCGTTGCCCCGCCTGACTGACTAAGATGGCCCCGCCGCCACGAATAGACTCAGAAATCAGATAAGACGTGGTCTGCTCAACGGTGGGGTGTATTTGGATTTCGCCCATGTCCACGGTATCTGCACCGATGCGTTGCAACATAGCAATACCGCTGCCGGTGGCGCCTTTATGGTTCGTTGTAACAAAGCCATCCAGCTCAGGACGATACTGAACCACCATTTCGCGGTTTGCGCTGAACCCGCCCGTCGCCACAATCACGCTTTTCGCATACAGGATACGGCTGTCGTTATACTCATCAACAACCTTCACCCCAGCAACCGCGCCGTTTTCATACAGGATTTCAGCGACTGACGTTTCTAACAACACCTCAATGTTACGTTTATTAATGTTTTTCACTAATCCGCTGATCAAGAAGCCACCCACCGCAGAGCGGTCAGCTGGACGGTGCGTACGGTCAATACTCATACCGCCTGTGATGGTGATATCGTTCAGTTCGATGCCGTGATCAGCTAACCAGTCAATCGCTTCAGGGGCCAGTTCAACAAATTCTCTTAACAACACCGGATTGTTTTTGAATTTGCCGCCTTTAAGGGTTTCTTCATAGAACAGCTCTTTGCTGTCTTCAATGCCCCTGAGTTTCTGATAACGGGTTTCCGCTGCGTTCATGCCAACGGATGCTTTGATGGTGTTGCCCCCGATGGTAGGCATTTTTTCAATAATGACGACGCGCGCGCCTTCATCACACGCCTGAATCGCCGCAGCCAGACCTGCACCCCCGCTGCCGACAATCACCACATCATAGTTTTGTGGTGCCGCAGGATTACCGCCCTCCTCAATCACGTGCTCTTTGCTGGAGGTGGCCATGGCGCGAGAAACCGCTTTTTTCAACGCTTCACTTTGCGTAGTTGCTCCGGTGATGGCATCCACATGTGGGCTGTTTGCCACCAACATGCGGGTACGCAAGCTTTCAAAAGTGGTGGTGAAATCAACATCCAGCGAATCATCAGGCACCAGCGAAATATCGGTAATACGGTCGGTATCCAGCGTGACGTTGATTTTCAGCTTCAGCGCTTCCGCCTCAACTTTTTCCTGATAAACGCCCGCTTTGTATTTGCGACCGCTGTCGCTGACATCACGAATCATCGCGTCCACCAGCGAGAAGCGCCACAGCGGCTCAGGAATGTTCAGTGCCTCGCGCTGGGTGCTGTCGATGTAAAGTTCAAGCTGCTCATTATTGATAATGCGGTCAGCCCAGTTGGGATAGGCGATGCAGGCTTTACCCACCGCGACCAAATCAAAACCGTGTTCCAGCGCAGACTCCGCATCCGCTTTGTTCAACACGCCGCCGACACCGATCACCGGCACTTTCGCCAGCGTTTCTGAACGCATGGCGCGGAACTTGGTGATCAACGGTGTAGGGTCGCTGGTATCAACAATGGAAGGTCGCAGCAGTTGTCCGACAGAGAAATGCACATAATCCAGCCCGCGCGCCGCCAGTTTCTCCAGCAAATACATCGTGTCGTCAAAACGAATACCGGGCACTTCAAGCTCTTCTGGCGAGAATCGATAGCCAATGATGAAACCTTTGTGCGCGAAGCGGTCTGCCATTTTGTGAGTAATGTCGAGTACTTCCAGCGGAAAGCGGGCGCGATTATCGCGACTGCCGCCCCACTTGTCATCACGCTGGTTGGAGTTTGGCGAGTAGAATTGCTGGATGAGATAAGTATTTGCGCCGTGAATTTCTACGCCATCAAATCCGGCCTTGATGGCGCGGTTAACGGCATCACCAAATTTGGTGATCATCACGTCGACTTCTTCTGCTGTTAACGCTTGTGGCGTCGTAGCCCCTTCACGCGGTGCAGCGATGGCGCTTGGCGCTACCGGCTTTTTGCCGCCGATCAGCTCGGGTTCGACCATGCGGCCGCCGTGGTAAATCTGCAAAATGGCGAGTGAACCTTCCGATTTGATCGCGTCAGCAATGCGCTTTAATCCAGGTATTTTGTTGTCGCTATCAATGCCGATAGCGCCGGGAAACGCAGGGCCTTTGGTGTCAATAAAACAGCATTCAACGATCACGGTACCAATGCTGCCTGCGCGGCAACGATAATACTCCACTAATTCGCTGGTGACGGTTCCATCATAAAAACCGGTGCAGGTCGTCATGGGTGCCATGACAAGACGATTTTTAAGCACGGCACCGTTTGGCAACGTAAGAGGATTGAGGATCGGGGTGAGCGTATTCATTTATGATCGACTCCAAAAATTAAAAAACCTTGAATTCTTTTGCGGACGCTATTTCTCAAAGAATAAAGTGGTCCGATGTCATGCTGTAAATATACCAATTTCTTTAGCTATATAATCGATAAATTTAGTTTTTTAACTTTTTAATTATTTGGAGTTAATTATTGCTTCTTTGCAAAAATAATATTTTACTTAATTGTTAACCATAGGTTGACAAAAATCAACCTTTCATTTACAATTTAAATATATATTTATAAAACAATAAGTTATAAATAAGTAAGACCATACAAAAATAAAGTTTCTGGCTAATCTCAGCCTGCAATAGATTTAATGCATCTAAAATTCACGTTATAAAGAATGAAGCCTGTTAAAAAAGAAAACGTCATTAATTATTTCTTGATCTAGATCAAAATCATTAATTATATAAATCGCAAAATATTCTCATCCACCCAATAAACAGCTTCACAGCAATTGGGAAATAAAAAATGAAATACTTCACCTGTCGCGATTAAACCGCTAAATAATCAGAAAAGAAACTAAAGTAAATGTTAGCGAACTATCGTGGCGTAAACCGCATCCTTATCAACTTGTAGACCAAAACTATGAAACCACTATCAACGATGAGTGAACCCCCAAAAGCGGCACCTGCTGCAACCGGGCAAAAAAACGCTATATCATGTTGTTTCTTCCTGTCTTAGTCGCTGTTCTGTTACTCCTCGTTCCGGTCCCTGCGGGACTTGAACCTCACGCCTGGCATTTCTTTGCTATTTTCGTGGGCGTCATTATCGGTTTGATCTTTGAACCGCTGCCCGGCGCGGTCATTGGGTTAACCGGTGTGGTGGTCATCGCCCTGTTTAGCCAATGGCTGCTGTTTAGTCCGGCGGAACTGGCTGATCCGACATTCAAAACGGCAACGCAAGCCTTTAAGTGGGCAGTCAGCGGATTCGGCAACTCAACCGTCTGGCTGATCTTCGGTGCCTTTATGTTCGCTGCAGGTTATGACAAAACGCAGTTTGGTCGTCGGCTGGCGTTGATTTTAGTGAAGTATCTGGGACGTCGCAGCCTGACATTGGGTTATGCGATTACCTTCGCTGACCTGCTGCTCGCACCGTTTACGCCGTCTAATACCGCACGCAGCGGCGGCACTATCTATCCCATTATCGCTAACCTTCCTCCACTTTACGGCTCTAAACCCAACGACCCAAGCGCCCGTAAAATTGGCTCTTACCTGATGTGGGTTGCTATCACTGCCGCATGTATCACCAGCTCTATGTTCTTATCTGCCTTAGCCCCTAACCTGCTGGCGCTGGCGCTGGTAAAAAGCATCATTGGATTTGAAATCTCTTGGGGAACCTGGTTCCTGGCCTTCCTGCCGCTGGGTATCTTGCTGATTTTAACCATGCCTTTACTGGCGTACTTGTTCTATCCACCAGAAGTCAAAATCAACGATGAAGTACCGCGCTGGGCCAGCAGTGAACTGGAAAAACTGGGTCGTCTGTCACGCAACGAAATTCTGTTACTGATCTTCGTCGTTTGCGCACTGCTGATGTGGATTTTCGCAACAGCATGGATTGAACCGGCTATGGCTGCGCTGCTGGTGGTAGTACTGATGCTGTGGACCGGCGTCCTGAACTGGAACGATATCACCAGTAACAAACCGGCCTGGAACACCTTTGCCTGGTTTGCCACGCTGGTCGCGTTAGCGGATGGTTTAGCACGCGTTGGATTTATCGCCTGGCTGGGTAAAGAAGGTGGGCATTTGCTGAGCGGCTTCGACCCACAAGTCGCGGCGGTAATGCTCATGATCGCCTTCTTCTTACTGCACTACCTGTTCGCCAGCACCACTGCACATACCACCGCGTTGTTACCTGCCATGTTGACCATCGCGGCCTCAATTCCAGGTATCAACATGCCCGTCTTCTGTTTGATGATGGTTACGTCGTTGGGTGTGATGGGCATTATTACCCCATACGGCACCGGCCCAAGCCCGATTTATTACGGTAGCGGCTACCTGCCAACCAAAGATTACTGGCGCCTGGGCACTATTTTCGGTGCCATCTTCCTGGCCGCCATGATGCTGATTGGTTATCCATGGATGGTGTGGATGTTCTAAAAGCGCGATACAAAAGCGTGTAGATCAACGGCTTGTATTATACCATTCCAACACTTGCCAGCCCGTCATCTCCTCGGCGGCTGGCAAGATAATAAAAGATTTCATTCTGCCAATGGTGTTGTTTCTTCTGCGACAAGAGAGAACGAAGCAGCAGATCATTAAGTGAGCATAAAATGTCGAATAAGCCTTTCTATTATCAGAACCCTTTTCCACTTACCCATGAAGAAACTGAATACTATCTGCTGAGCAGCGATCACGTTTCAGTTGCCGAATTTGATGGTCAGGATGTATTGAAAGTTGATCCTCAGGCGCTGACGCTGCTGGCCCAACACGCGTTCCATGACGCCTCCTTTATGTTGCGTCCTGCGCATCAGCAGCAAGTTGCCTCAATCCTGCATGACCCGGAAGCCAGCGAAAACGATAAATATGTGGCGCTGCAGTTTTTGAAAAATGCTGAGATCGCCGCCAAAGGTATTCTGCCCACCTGTCAGGACACCGGCACCGCGATCATCATGGGCAAAAAGGTCAACGCGTCTGGACCGGCGGTGGCGATGAAGCCGCGCTGTCGCAGGGCGTTTACAACACATTTATTGAAGACAACCTGCGCTATTCACAGAATGCTGCGTTGGATATGTATAAAGAAGTGAATACCGGCACCAACCTGCCCGCGCAGATTGATCTCTACAGCGTGGATGGCGATGAGTATAAATTCCTTTGTATTGCAAAAGGTGGCGGTTCGGCCAACAAAACGTATCTCTATCAAGAAACCAAAGCGCTGCTTGCTCCGGGCAAGCTGACAAATTATCTGGTCGAAAAAATGCGCTCGCTGGGCACCGCAGCCTGCCCGCCTTATCACATTGCGTTTGTGATTGGCGGCACTTCTGCTGAAAGTACCCTCAAAACCGTGAAACTGGCCTCAACGCATTACTACGATTCTCTGCCCACTGAAGGTAATGAGCACGGCCAGGCATTCCGTGACGTGCAGCTTGAGCAGGAATTACTGGAAGCGGCGCAAGGTCTTGGTTTAGGCGCGCAGTTTGGCGGCAAATATTTTGCTCACGATATTCGCGTGGTGCGTTTGCCGCGTCATGGCGCATCCTGCCCGATTGGCATGGGCGTATCCTGCTCTGCCGACCGTAATATCAAAGCGAAGATTAACCGCGACGGTATCTGGATTGAAAAACTCGAAGACAATCCCGGCCAATATATTCCCGCAGAACTGCGTCAGAAAGGCGAAGGCAATGTGGTTAACGTTGACCTCAATCGTCCGATGAATGAGATTCTGGCCCAGCTTTCTGAATACCCGGTTTCTACCCGCGTCTCGCTGACCGGCACCATCATCGTGGCGCGTGACATTGCTCATGCCAAGTTAAAAGAGCGTATCGATAACGGTGAAGGTTTACCACAATACATCAAGGATCATCCGGTCTATTACGCGGGTCCAGCCAAAACGCCAGAAGGCTATGCTTCAGGTTCGCTTGGCCCAACAACCGCAGGTCGCATGGACTCCTACGTTGACCTGCTTCAGGCGCATGGCGGTAGCAAAGTGATGCTGGCAAAAGGCAATCGCAGCCAACAAGTGACGGATGCGTGTCATAAGCACGGCGGCTTTTACTTAGGCAGTATTGGTGGCCCCGCAGCGGTGTTGGCTCAACAAAGTATTAAAAGCCTGGAATGCGTTGAATATGCAGAACTGGGAATGGAAGCAATTTGGAAAATTGAGGTGGAAAACTTCCCTGCCTTTATTCTGGTCGATGATAAAGGCAATGATTTCTTCCAACACATTGAGCGTAATCTGTGTGCGAAATGCGTTAAGTGAAGGAATGAAGCCGATGCCGTCTAAACGTCACCTTTGACGGCAGACGGCACAGCCTGAATTGCTAAAAAGGTCTGAGTCCAACTCAGACCTTTTTTATTTCTTCCTGATCATTCATCGCTATTGAGCCATCTCATGACCCGAGGGTGTTCAGCCGCAGTCAGACGCTGAAAAGCGGGCAGCAGCGCTGCAGCGGCATCTTCCAGGGCACCAATCAAGGCTTGCGCTGCGACCGGCAGCTGTCGATTTTGCTGCGTGATAACGCCAAAGAAATAGGGAATATCCTCTTCCAGCGGAACAATCGTGACGCCTTCCAGCGGAATCCCCCACGCCGTTACCGGTTCAAGAATCGCCACGCCCAGCCCGGCGCGAACGCAGGCAAGAATATTGGCCGACGAATTGGTTTCAATCATTTCATGAGGCGCAACCTTGAGTTTTTTCAGCGCCTTTTCGAAACGGCCTCGCAAACGTAGCGGATTCAAGGGTGCAATGAGACGACGTCCTGCCAGGCAAGTCAGCGTAAGCTGCGGCTCTTTCGCTAAAGGATCATCGTGACGTAACGCAACCACACAGCGCGACTGCCCAATCCAGTGTAAATCCATCGCATGGTGTTCCAGCGGCAGGCTGCAAAGGCCGATATCCGCTTCGCCCGTAATCACCGCGTGCGCCGTTTGCTCGGCAGATTCGCTAATAATCTGCACTTTGTTTTGCAGATCCAATGTTGCCAACGCTTGGGGCAGCAGCCCGGCGGCCAAGGCAGGTGTCGCAGCAATACTCAACGGGCGATGCTGTTGATGACCAATTTCTTCCGCACGTAGCCGAATTTGTTGCAGTGATTGCAGCGCTTTTTGCACATATTGATGCAGTTGCAACGCTTCTTCACTGGGGTGAATACGCGGTCCATTACGGATAAAGAGCAGATATCCCAGCGACTGTTCCAGCTCTTTAATCAAGCGCGTAACAGCAGGTTGAGAGCGGTTTAACGCTTTGGCCGCAGCCGTGACGCTGCCGGTAGAAATCACTGCGGCAAAGGCTTCCAGCTGTTTCAAATCCAAATCATGTAACGTTGTCATTCAGAAAACATGTCCTGGCGAAAAGAATTCACGGCAATCATAGGGTAAACCATCATTTTTGTAGAAATCCTGCGACGACCCTTACCGCTTGATGGCGAAAGAAAGTGAGTTTACCGCTGAAAGCGTCACAGCCCGACACCTGCCGGGCTGTAACAACGTTGCGTTAAACAGGGGTTAACCCCATCAGGTTCTGACCCTGAGCGCTGCTTCAATTTTATCGGCGGCTTTTGTCACGATGTAAGCGATAACCATGTAGAACACCACCGCAATCGCAAAGGCTTCGAGATAATAGAAATTTAATGCTGCAGTCAACTGTGCCTGCGCAAAGATATCAATCACCTCAATGGCGAATGCCAGCGAAAGTGCCTTCATGATCACCATGAACGCGTTTGCCAGGTCAGGAATAGCCGCGACGATAATTTGTGGAAACAGCACGCGTCGAAACAATTGCGCTTGGGTATAACCTAAAGAGTGAGCCGCATCAGCCTGACCGGCATCAAAAGAGTTCAATGCGCCCTTCACCACTTCAGCCTGAAACGCTGCAACACAGGCTGTCAGCGCGACAATAATGATCACCCAGTTCGGCAACGAATGCGCATTCACGTCCACGCCAAACATCGACGCCACAAAATGCAGTGCGGGCGGCAAACCGTAGTACGCAAGGAAAATCACCACCACCATCGGAACGCCTTTAAAGGCGATCTTGTAAGTAATGACCAACTGTCGCAACACCATAATGCGTTTGTGTTCAATGAACGCAAACAGGCCGCCAACCAGCGTTGAGAAGAGAAAATCGTCACCGCCATCGCCAACGTGACAGGCACCGCCTCCATAATGCTGAGGAAGTCCGGCAGCAAAACGTCAATATCGAACATAATTATGGCTTCCCCTTTAGACGTTTGCGGTGAATTTGATCTTCGCTGACGCGGTTTTCGAGGTGTATTTCGCATGGCGAAGCTCGAAGAAACGCACAATGATCCAGGCGATCAAGCACAGCAATGAGTAGATACCAGCCAACACCAGATAAGTACCAAACTGATATTGGTTGTAGTCGCGTTCCATAATCAAATGCGCCGTTGCCATCACATCCGCCGCGCCGATATACATCACCAACGCCACATTGTGGATCAGGTAAATAATGGCGTTGCCGTAACCCGGTAAAGCAATGTGTACCGCCTGCGGTCCGATAACACGGGTAAGCTTTTGGCGAAAGGTATAGCCGAGGCTGTCGGCGGCATCATGCTGACCGCGCTCAACCGCCAAAAATGCTGGACGCATCACCTCAGACAAATAGCCGCCGTGGTAAAGACTCAATCCCACCATTGAGGCTGTTGTCGCCGAGAGGAAATCGTCCATCCCGAACAATCCTGTCACCAGCGGTAAACCGTAAAACGCCACAAACAGTTGCAGCACCACGGGAACACTTCGGGCATAGGAGACATAGAGATCGGCCAGCTGGCTAATCACCGCAATCCTGCGTACCCGGAATGTTGTCGCCACCAGCGCCAGCACAAAGCCGACGAGTAAGGCGACAAACATAATGGCGAGCGTCAGCGGCAAAGCCGAAAGTAGCTCGGGAATCATGGAAGAGAGATCCACTTGAAACACTCCTGATTAAAAATTCAGCGTTTACCTGTCATCATCGACTCTGTGATGTTAAGCGGATCGATTACTTCATGTACCGAACAACGTCTTCGCCAAACCATTTCTGTGAAAGCTTATCCAGCGTGCCATCATTTTTCAGCTCTTTAAGCGCCTTGTTAACGTCATCGTTCAGCGCTTTGTTTTCATCTGATTTATGAATCATCACGTAGGTGTTATTGATTGATACCGGTTCGCTCGCTTTGATCGCCAGTTTCTGATTATCAATCACTGTCTGCTCACCCAGGTTAGAGGGCAGAATCAGGGCATCATACTTGCCGCTTTGCACTTCTTTCAGGCGATCTGGATAAGGAATACCGGCGCTTGAGGCTTTAATAGTGACCTCATCACTTGGGTTCTCTTTCTGCCACTGAGTAACAAATTTATAGACGCCGCCACCTGCAGTTACCGGCACGATTTTCTTGCCTGCCAGATCTTTCATCCCGTTGATGTTGCTGTCTTTACGGCTGTAGATCTTCATCAGACTGGCACCGATTGGGCTATCTGGGATCAGGAACTGTTTGCTACGCGCAGGCGCTTTGTAATAACCGCCGGAGACCATGTCATATTTGCCGGTAACAAGGCCGGTTTCTTGTGCCAGATCGGCGGCCCCTCCATTACAAATTTGTACTGCGGCAGTTTAGCGTTGACCGCTTTAAGTACATCCGGCTCATAGCCTTGTGGCTCAACGCCGATAGCGCCCCATGACAGCGGCTTAGATTCTGCCGCCGTGGCAATTTTAATGGTACGCACGCTATCTGCGTAGCTAAACCCAGCGGTGGTCATTGCCAGGGCAATGATGCCCGGCATAGCAAGGCGACGTAATGTGGTTTTGATTGCAGGCATGTCTGTCTTTCCTTTTTAGTTTTTAGAGTACGCGTTCTGAACTGAGGAACTGAGCCAGTCGCGGTGTCGCAGGGTTGTCGAAAATCTCGGCTGGGCTGCCTTCTGCAGCGACCACGCCCTGATCCATAAAGACAATGCGGTTTGAGATACTTTTTGCGAACTGCATTTCATGCGTGACCAGCAATGACGTGATGCCTGAAGATGTCACTTCTTTGATCACTTTAAGCACTTCACTGACCAGTTCAGGATCCAATGAGGAAGTCGGCTCATCAAACAGGATCACATCGGGGCGAACTGCCAGCGCACGCGCAATACCGGTGCGCTGCAACTGCCCGCCAGAGAGCTGCGAAGGATAGTGATCTTGTTTGGCAGACAACCCAACGCGCTCCAGCTCCTGCATCGCAATGTCGCGCGCCTCTTCTTTAGACTTGCGCTGCACCACGACCAGCGGATCCATCACGTTTTGAATCACCGTCATGTTCTTGAAGACGTTGAATTGCTGAAACACCATCGCCGTTCGCAGGCGAATAGCGTTGATTGCCGCTTTGTTGGTGGACTGATAATCCATGCGGATTTGGTCCAAGGCGATGGTACCGGACGTTGGCTTCGCCAGATAATTGATACAGCGCAGCAGCGTGGTTTTCCCGGTTCCGCTTGGGCCGATGATTGATACCACATCACCGCGTTTTACCGAAAGATTGACGCCTTTGAGTATCTGGTTGCTGCCGTACGACAGTGTAATGTCATTGAGTTCAAGCATGGTTATTGACGCCCTTTTGCGTGAGAAACTCTGTTTAACGCGACTGAATTTGCCCTACCTGGCTTAAATAATGCGAATGGCAGAGAGGCGGCCAGCGTGTTCACCCTTAGGAATGGGATCAGATGCGTAGCCAGCGCCTTCGCGGTTCGAACGGTGACGGGAAGAAAGATCACTTTTCGATCTCTGCATGGCCAAGTACATGCATCAAACGATTAGCCCAACCGAAAATCGAAATAGCATGAATCAGGTCGAGTATTTCGTTGTCGTCCAGGCCTTCTGCTCGCAGCGCGTGAATATCTTCTGGCGTTGCCTGTGACGGTGTCACCGAAAGGCGACGGGCAAAACGGTAAATAGCCGCATCGCGTGCGTTAAGCGTTTCGGGTTTATTGAAATAGAGCGCGCTGACCACTTCATCGCTTTTGGTCAGTTGTGCATGGCGGCGGGCGTGAACAACCGCGCAATATTTGCAACCATTGACGATGGAAGCGCCTAACGCCCCCAGCTCACGGTCAGCGCGCGCCAGGCCGCCTTCGACATACATGATCGCGTTAAATAATTCGGTGCGAGCCACATAGCTGTCCGGGTCATGTGCCAGCGTGCGCACATATTCTGAGACCTTCTTGTTAGAAGGCGTCACCTTCATCGCATTAAGTTGCTCGGGCGTGGCCTCGGCAAGTTCAACCGGCGCGATATAGGGATGCCAGGTCAACGGTTTCAGGCTAACTAAGGGGATCATGCTGACCTCATCAGGCGTAAGCCAGCCGCAACGCGTGTCTGGAAATTCACAAATGCAATCAGTTCAGAGAGCGCGACAATCTGGGCATTATTCAGGCCCGCCTGCTCAAGACGCTTAATATCATCTGCTGCTGCCTGATCTGGCGTCACCGTTACCAAATCAACATGCCGCGCAACGGTTGCCAACGGCTCAGGCAAGTCTTGTGTGCCTGCGGCCAGCGCCTGCAATGTTTCTGTCGGTGACAGCGCGGTAAGCTGTGCGCCATATTCAGCAATCAACGCCTGATCTTCATTAAGAGCAGCAATGCGATGCGCTAACGCAATACGCAGATCGGACGCGAGTCCGTGATCATTTGCGGGTTCAAGCACTGAAAGCCGACATTGCTCTGCGCCCGCTACAAATTCTGGGCGGAACCGACGTGCATGGAAAAGCGCGTCTTCCTGTGAAAGCCCAGCGGCCTTATCAATAGCGTCGATCACAACGCATTCTCCTGTTTAATTAAAGGGGTTGAATCAGTCCATTCGTCGCCCTGAAGTTCAGGGATGTCGTAAGCGACCAGGTTGGAGAAATGGGTTTCGACATCTTCGGCAAACAATGAGGCGGTGATGCCGCGCACTAACCGCTCGGCTCCGGCGCTTACAGCGGGAATATCACCTGAAACCTTGCCGTGTGTGAGCATCGCCGCATCGTTAAAGCAGTGGACGTGCGCCAGCAACGGGCAGGAACCAGCAACGCGTTGCTGGAACTCAAATGCCGGGCCGAGATCGGGCGCTTCCAGCATATTGCTACGGGGCTCGCCCATATCTGGCGTGTAGCGACCATCAGCCCAGGTACGAATGTGCGGCGCAAGGGCAGCGAACTCCGCACGTCCGCTGAAATCATTTGAGAAACCCGTTGCTGCAATGAGAAAGTCGTAATGCATCGCCCCTTGCGTGGTGTCGATCAACAGACCTTTCTCATCTTGGTGAACCGCAACAATGCCGCAATCCAGCAAGAAACGGGCATTGGCATGGCGAGATACGCGCAGCGTCGAGGCGCGAGGCGGCGGCGTTTGCGTTGTCGCGGTGTAGTCGACAAATTTCCATTTCCACGCATCAGGCAGTTGATGCATTCCGTGCACCACGCCCTGGCTACCAATGCCGGTCATTTTATTGATACGTGGCATCGCTTTTCGGCGGATCAGCATATCAACAGAACCTGCCCCCGCTTCAAGTGCAGTGGCCGCATTGTCCATAGAAGAAGCCCCAGCGCCAATGACGGCGAGACGCTTACCTTTCAAGGCAGCGAAATTGATCTCATCGGCTGAGTGCGCCCAGAACTGACGGTCAATGCCTTGAAGGAATTCAGGCACAGCAAAGCCGCCTAAACCCGAGCGGCCTGTCGCCAGAACCAGTCGACGGGTATAAACACGCCCGGTTTCTGCGCCTTCAATATCTATCGCAATCAGATCGTCCACGAAGGCAATCGCGGTCATGCGCACGTTGTTCTGTACCGGCAGATCCAGCACGTTGCGATACCAAATCAGATAATCCATCCACTGATCTTTGGGAATTTTGTCCAGTGCTTGCCAGGCTTCCGCTCCCCACTGCGCGGTAAACCAGGCGCGAAACGTGAGTTGAGGTAAACCCAGCGCGGGGCCATGCAGGCTTTTGGGTGAGCGTAGCGTTTCCATGCGCGCAAAAGTGATCCACGGGCCTTCGCGACCCGCAGGTGCGGCATCATAGGCAACCACATTGTTAATGCCGCTCAGCACCAGCTTTGCTGTGGCTGCCAACCCGCACATGCCAGCCCCAATAACCACAACATCACGCACCGCATTGCCTTGGTAAGTCCGCTCGGGCACCCACGCTTTGGCGGGCAGTTCAAGGAATGTCAGGTCTTGCTGAAGCTGGGCTTCCAGCGTGGCAAGGCCACTTTGCCCTGCTGATGTTGTATGCGTCATTGAATGGTATCCCTTTCTAAACTGACATTGGTTAAGCCAGATCGCGTTAAGTAAAACAGCGAATAACCTACTGATAGTGAGGTTTTTTATTATTGATAAATTGCATTATCAAACACTCAACATCCAATAAATGGATAGTAAACAGCAAGGTTTTGGATAATCCTCTTCGCTATTAAAAGAGTCAATAATGTCGGTCACTTATCAACCAATGAATTTCTTATATCTTATTGCGAAATTGATATAACGCCATTTTACTCGCTTGAGCTTTTATGATTTGCCGCTAGCAGGTTGAGCTAAAAAGATGTCGAAATAATTAGCTTAGGTAATATCTTTTAAGAGAGGAAATCGGCGTTAGCCGTAAAGCGTGGGGATGAAATCAGGAGTAAACGCACGGTGTTCAGCGCAGAATAAAGCAAAACGGGTGACGCATAATGCGTCACCCGTTGCGCTATATATCAACTGTTTATATGACTATTAACGTCATGACAGCTTGTCAGACAAGCTGCGAACAGACAGCCCGCGAATAACGTCATTACTGCGGAATCACTTTCTCTTCTTTCAGCTTATCGAACAGCTCGGTGAATGAATCCAGCGAGCTGCGATAACCGGTAAAGCCCGCTTTCCGGCTTTTGCTCATATCAGTGAACGCTTCCATTGGTCGGCCTAGATCTGCATCGGTGTGCCACCACGAAACCAGTTTGTTGATATCGGTTTCACGCAGCTGATAACGAGTGGCGATCTCTGTCCATGCCGCTTCTGCTTCCTGCATACGGTTCTCCAGCGGCATGATCTGCGCCGGATAATCCGCCGCTTCAACACCAAAATAAGCAGCCAGACGCGGCCACATCCAGTTCCAGCGGAACACATCACCGTTGACCGAGTTAAAATCTTCGTTAGCCGCTTCAGGCGATGTCGCGGCCCAAAGCAGCTGCTCTGCCAGCAAACCTGCATCCGTCACATCGACTACACCGTTCCACTGTTCTGGCGAACCCGGGAAGATGAATGGCCAACCTTTCTCACGGCACAGCGTGGCGTAGACGGCCAGCGTCTGACCCATGTTCATCGCATTGCCCAATGCGTAACCTACAATGGTGTGCGGACGATGCACGCTCCAGCGGTAATCATATTTTTCCGCACCCGCAAACACTTCATCTTCCTGCGCGTAATAGAAGTTATCAACCGGCTGACGTCCCTGCTCTTCACGGAATGGCGTGACCGGCACCGCGCCTTTACCGTAGGCTTCGAACGGGCCGAGATAGTGTTTTAGGCCGGTGATCAGTGCAACATGCGCGCCTTTTAGGCGATCGCCTAACGCTTCGATCACGTTACGCACCATCGCACCATTGACGCGGATATTCTCTTTTTCAGTGTCCTGACGTGCCCAAACGCTGAAAAACAGGGCATCCGGCTTCACATCTTTCAATGCTTCGCGAACGGCAGTTTCGTCAGTTAAATCAGCGGTCAGGCTGGCGCAACCTTCTGGAACGGCGCCACGTCCCCGCGAAAGACCGCTGACCTGCCAGCCTTCATGCAATAATTTTTCTGCCAATGCACGACCATTAACCCCACTGATACCGACAATCAAAGCGTGTTTCTGCATTTCAATTCTCCTCATTTTGCGTATTTACTAGCTTAATAGAGAATTTAAGGCTTATCTGTGTCATTTTTTCACAGCATTCCCAACTTGAGTTCATCAATCTATGCACGATCAGCGTTTAAAAGACATTATCCCGTTCGTTGCCAGCGTAGAGCGCGGCAGCTTTACTGCCGCAGCCCAGCGTTTGCATGTCACAGGTTCAGCCATCAGTAAAAGCGTCAGCCGACTTGAGGCACGACTGGGGTCGCGTCTGTTGGAGCGCACCACACGCAGCCTGCGCCTGACTGATGCCGGAACCGCTTACTACCAGACCTGTATCCGTATTATGGAAGAACTGGCGGAAGCTGAATCAGTATTAGCCGCGCAGCGCACTATTCCATCCGGTCGCTTGCGGTTGGCAATGCCTAATACCTATGGCCGATTAAATGTCATGCCGCTGCTGATCCCGTTCTGCCAGAAATACCCCGAACTGGAATTAAGCCTTAGCTTTTCGGATCGCTTTGTTGACCTGTTTGATGAAGGCATTGATGTGGCTATTCGCATTGGTGAAGTACAGGACCTGCCGGAATCGTTGGGATTTCGCTGCATCGGCCGGGAACGTATGGTGTTTTGCGCTTCGCCGGATTACCTCAATCAGCAAGGTCGGCCGCAGAACGAAAGCGAATTGCTACAACATCGCGCCATTCTTTACGAGCGCGTGGATGGCTCCCCAAGCCCTGGCTGTTTATTAATGAGGAGGGCTATCCCACCTGGCGAACGCTACCGCATCGTATGGCGCTTGGAGACGTTGATGCGCAAGTTCAGGCCGTCTGTGCCGGATTGGGCGTGGCGCAAATGCCATCATGGTTGATTCGCCGCGCGCTTGATAACGGTGATTTGGATGTGATATTACCCGACCTTCAGCCGGATGGATTGATGCTGACATTAGTCTGGCCGCGGCGTAAGCAGCTCTTACCGAAAGTGGATGCGCTGTTAGGGACGCTGGCGGGGTTAGATATTCGTTGAAAGCGCTCTTTTGCGCATGTTGTCAGGCGTGAGAGAGCGTGTTAATCGCTTACCCGCAGTGGGGAGTTATTCCTTCATTATCCCTAATAAAGGGATATGAGTTAATGCTCCCGACAAGGGCAAAAAGTCTTCTATAGGATGACATCTGCCCTCGGCACTTCATCACTTTAGCGGCGGTTTATTGCAGAGAGCGTAATAGTTGCGCTTTACGCTGACGTTGGTCACACCAGACGGTAAATATTCCCGCCAGGGCAACAATAGACGCGCCCATTAACGTTGAAGGCCCAGGCAGGCTATTCAGGAACAGATAACCAATCACCATCGACCACACCAGCGTGGTGTAATCAAATGGCGCTAATAATGAAGCATCGGTATAGCGCAAACTCATCGTTACCAGAATTTGGGCCATGCCACCAAAGAAGCCGCAGCCAACCAGCAGTAATAGATGAAGCGGTGTTGGCATTTTCCAGCCAAACAGCGCGCTAGCCAGACCAATCATCATGGTCATTAACGAAAAATAGAACACAATGGCACCGGGTTTTTCGATGCCGTTAAGAAAGCGAATTTGTACGTTAGACGTGGCAGAACAGAGAGCAGCGATCAGAGCAAACAGTGCGCCTAATCCAGCACCGGTTGCCTGGCCTTCCGCTGCAAAAAGAGCCGCTAGCGGTCAGGTTTGCCGAAAGCATAATAATGATGCCGGAGAAACCGACGAGAACAGCCAACCAGCGGGATAAGCGCACATTTTCCTTCAACAGCAACGCCGCCATAATCACCGTAAATAGCGGCGCAGCGTAGCTAATGGCTGTGGCATCAGCCAGAGAAATATATACCAGTGCCATATAGTTAAAATACATGCCACCGGTACCGGAGAAGCCGCGAATAAGATGACCGAAGATATTTTTGGTTTTTATACTTTCAAGCACATTACCTTGAATCTTTAGCCAAATTAATAAGGGAATTA
The DNA here is from genome assembly GCF_018842675.1 of Candidatus Pantoea bituminis. Lineage (NCBI taxonomy): Bacteria > Pseudomonadati > Pseudomonadota > Gammaproteobacteria > Enterobacterales > Erwiniaceae > Pantoea > Candidatus Pantoea bituminis. Next base: position 371,453 of record NZ_JAGTWO010000005.1, on the reverse strand, counting down.
ATGCCACAAACGATCGGAAAAATATCACTTCACCCGTGGGGATATTACCTTGTAATGCTTTTACGCACGCCAGCATTAATGTCGCACACAGGGCTGAAGAGATTTTCAGCAAAACCCCAAATCTGGCATTCATTTTATCCCCTTCAATAACGTTCATTCTCAGGCGCAGCCATTTCCCACACCAGGATCGGGATTACCATAGGGCGCAGCCGCTAAGAGCCGATAAGATAATTTTGTTCTGCCCGGATAGTTTTTGCTTATCACGGCGGCGTGAAGCGCGCTTTGATGGTCATATAATTAGCCTATCTCCCGACACTGTTTACCTCTTACCCTCCACCAGACAAAGTCGATATAGTCCAGAAATGTCGTCATAACCGAACTAATAACAGTGACGTTTTACGCCGTCAGGCTATATCGCCTGCTGCGCAACATCAGCCATGGGAAATGCACAATGACTTTGAAAAAATACGTCTGTTTGGCAATGGCCTTACCGTTAACCTTATCGGTCTTACCGGCCAAAGCCGATCTGTTGTCAGACATTCAATCTCAGGGCGAACTTAAATGTGCCGTCTATTCCGATGTGCCACCGTTCTCCGCTCCCGATCCTAAGACACGTCAACTCGTCGGCATGGATGTTGATCTCTGTAACGCGCTGGCTAAACAGATGGGCGTGAAATTGCAACTGATGCCAACCTCAATTGAAGCGCGTATTGCCGTCATTGCCACCGGCCGCGCGGATGTCTTGATTGCCAACCTTGCTTATACCAAGACCCGCGGTAAGCAGATTCAGTTCAGCGACCCGTATTACGTTGCCAAAGAAATGTTGCTGGTGAAAAAGCCCAACGCAGACAAAATGCTGGCAGATTTCAAAAACAAGCGTATCAGTGCCACCAAAGGCACCACCTCTGAGCAATCCATTGTGCTGAAAGGCGGCAAACCGCTGACTTTCCAGGATGCAGCTTCAGCTTTCCTGGCGCTGGAACAGAACAAAGCGGTGGGCTTTGTGACCAACACCATGACCGGCATCAAGATGATTAATCAAGCGAAAAAAGAGGGTATCGACCTGGCGATGATCAAAGAGCCGATGGCGCTGGAACCAATTGGTATCGGTATGAAGCGTGATGAACCGGCGCTGCTGGCTAAAGTCAATGACAGCCTGAAAGCCATGGACGATGACGGTACTATCGATAAGATTTGGGCCAACTGGATTGGACCAAACACTGAATACAAAATGGTGCGTGAAGAGCGCGTACAACCGCTTGCCAGCCTTAAATTCGAAGCCCTGGAATAACCGATGGATCGCTTGTCCAGAGAAGTGGCGTATTCCGCAACGGATAGTCCGGCAACCCTGTCAGAAAACATCCGGCTCTCGACCATGGGCAGTCGCGCCTGGCTGATAGAAGCGCCAGGTGCGTTTGACCTCCCCGCTCAGCGTCGTATCTGGTCGTTGGCGCGTATCCTGGCGAGCAGTGAAGATGTCGAGTCGCTGATCCCAGGCGTAACCAACTTACTGGTGCTGTTTCGCGCCACGCCCGCCGATCCCGACGTCATCCACCAGCGCTTGCGGGTCAGTTGGCAAGCGGCGCAGGCGATACATCCGCAGGGAAAATTAATCGAGATCCCGGTCTGCTATGGCGGCGAACACGCTACCGATCTGGATGCGGTTTGCCGTCATACGGGGTTGTCAGCGAAAGAGGTTATACGCCGTCATTACCAAGGCAGCTACACCGTTTTTGCCTTGGGTAGCGCACCTGGCTTTGGTTATCTGCATGGCCTGGATGCTTCCCTGGCGACGCCGCGTAAAAAAGTGCCCTCCCTGAACATGCTAAAAGGCACTGTAACCATCGGCGGCCCACAAGCGGGTGTTTCAGTCCTGACCGGACCCAATGGCTGGAATGCAATTGGCTATGCAGAACTCGACGTGTTTGATCCCTTGTCAGACGTTCCGGCCTTAATGGCACCGGGTGACAGCATAAGGTTTGTGCCAGAGAGGATTGAACTGTGATAATCATTGAAAAAACCGGCGCGCTGAACACAGTGCAAGATCTGGGCAGACGTGATTATCGCCACCTTGGGGTATCGGTAAGCGGCGCAATGGATACGCTGGCGCTGCGTGCCGGTAATCTTTTGCTGGGTAATGAAGAAAATGCCGCGGCGATTGAAATACAAGTTTTTCCTTTTCGGGTACGTTTTCAGGCTGACACCGCCATTGCTCTAACCGGCGCTGATTGCCGTGCTCAACTCGACGGCGTTGACTTACCGCCGTGGTGGGGCTGCAACGTTCGAAGCGGGCAGGTACTGGAATTGCGCTACCCGCGCCATGGCGCACGCGGCTATCTCTGTGTGGCGGGCGGCATTGATGTTCCTGTGGTGATGGGATCACGCAGTACCGCGCTGCGCGGTGGCTTTGGCGGTTTTGCTGGCCGTCAGCTCGAACGTGACGATGTACTGACATGGGGTGAAAGCCAGACACCAGGCTTACCGGAGAGCGGGATTGGCATCGAACCCCCTCTTCTGCTTTGCGCCACGCTTTCCCGTTGAACCGCAGCGGCCAGCGCCTGATTCGTGCCATTCCCTCCGGTGAGTACGCGCTATTTTCCGCAGACGCTGAACGCTTTTGGCAGCAACCATGGCAAGTTTCACTTCAAAGTAACCGCACCGGCTATCGCCTGGCGGGCGAACCGATTTTACCGTCAACGACTGTTGAGATGCGCTCTTACGGTTTGATTCCTGGCATTGTGCAGGTTCCTCCCGCTGGCGAACCGATTATCCAACTCAGTGATGCCAATACGGCGGGCGGTTATCCGAAAATTGCCTGTGTAATTGAAGAAGATCTCTGGCAGCTGGGGCAGGTTCAGCCGGGTCAGTTTATCCAACTCATTCAGGCCACACATCAGGATGCCATTGTTGCCCATGAAGCGATCAATCACTGGCTGGCGCGCCTACGCGTCTGGCTGCTTCCGCTCAAACGCGTCGTGGGACATTAATTTTTAACAGGAGAACAGCATGAAGATCGATGTGAATTCCGATATGGGCGAAGGTTTTGGCGTCTATCAGCTGTGCGATGATGAGGCTCTGATGAAGGTGGTCTCTTCCGCCAATATCGCCTGTGGATTCCATGCGGGCGATCCGGCCATCATGACGCGCATGGTGCGGCTGGCAAAAGCGCGCGGGGTGGGTATTGGTGCGCATCCCGGTTTGCCAGATCGCCAGGGTTTTGGCCGCAAAGAACTGCCTTTTTCACCCGATGAAATTTGCCAACAGGTGATCTATCAGCTGGGCGCGCTGAGCGCCATTGCCCGCGCTGAAGGTACGCGAGTTTCGCACGTCAGTTTCCACGCAGCGATGGGCAATATCATTAACCGCGACGAATCGCTGGCGATGCAGGTCATGCAAGCCATTGCACGCCTTGATACTGAATTGATCATTTTTTCACAATCCGATACCCATACCGAACGTGCGGCTCTCGCCGCTGGCTTAAAAAGCCTGACGCTGTTTCTTGCCGACCGCGCTTACGATAAGCACGGCCAATTGGTGCCGCGTAGCATTCCCGGCTCGGTGATCAAAGATGATGCAGCCGTGCGCGCTCGTGTGCGCCAATTTTTGCAAGAAGGCACGGTAAACACCTTTGACGGCACGCTGCTACCGCTTCGCGCACGTTCAATTCTGGTACACAGCGACACGCCGGGTTCGGTCGAACTGGCCACGCTGGTACGCAGTGAAATTGAAGCCAATGGCGCAGAAGTTGCCCCAGCGGCGTCCGTTTTAGCGGAGTAATTTATGAATATTCGGCGGCTGAAGTCTTTTATCACCATTGTCGATATGGGCAGCATAACGCGTGCCGCCGATGCCTTACACATCGCGCAACCTGCACTGAGTCAGCAATTGGTTGCGCTTGAGGAGCATTTCAAGCGCAAGCTGCTGATTCGTAGCCAGCAAGGCGTGGTTCCGACTGAGGCGGGCAACGTCCTTTATGGCCACGCTAACGTCATGTTGCGCCAGTTTGCTCAGGCCGAGCTGGATGTGCTGGATGCTGGACAAGCCCTTTCGGGTCGCGTTTCGGTGGGGCTTGCTCCTTTCAGCATTGCCGCCACGCTGGCAATGACGTTGCTGACAGAGATGCGCCAGCGCCATCCTGGCATTTTGCTGCATTTGGTGGAAAGCGTGGGTCAGGCTTATAGCGAACTCGTCGCCAATGGGCGGTTGGAAATGGCGCTGCTGCATGGTCGAGGCGGTATCAAAGGGCTGAATTATGAGCCGCTGGTTCAGGAAGAGTTTTTCTTTGTGGCACACGCTAATTTTGACTTTGATGATGATGGCGGCCCGCTTCAGGTTAAACAGCTCAGCACTTTGCCGATGCTGCTTCCGCCTGCGTATAACTTTGTCCGACGCGCTATCGACGAGGCTTTCAGCCTGAATAATATGTCGATTAATGTGGTCGGTGAACTGGAAGCGGTGAAAAGCATTGCCCGTGGTGTCGACGCCGGTCTGGGTTGTACCATCATGCCAAAAGCCATTGCAGAGCGAATTCAATCAGAATCACGTGACGTGGTCATCCGTTCTTTGGCTGGCCCGGCGATTAACGAAACGCTGTCGCTGTGCATCTCCGATCGCACGGCACTTTCTGAGCCGGCGGCAGCGGTGCGTGAGCTGCTGCTGGAGTTAACGGCGGGATTGAATTAATGGGGCACATTATGTGCCCCGACAGAATTACAGCATCGCCTCTTTGCGGCAGTTAATCAGCAGCTCCGCTACCGACAAGTTGTTTGGCAGCCGCAACAACAGCTCCACCATCTCAGCAAGATCGTCCGGTTGCGTCATCTCTTCACGACTGATTTCTGTCTCGCCCAACGTCATATCAGTCGCGATATAACCGGGGCAAAGTGCGGTGGCGCGTACGCCGTGATCCCAACACGCCTGACGAATACCGTGAGTGAGTGCCACGACGGCAAATTTGGTCATGGCGTAACCGACATTACTCCCTACTCGACGTCCGGCCAGCGAAGCTACATTAATCACTCGCCCTTCGCCGCAGTCGATCAAAAATGGCAGCGCAGCACGGCTTAGCCGCAGCGGGCCTTTGACATTGATCTGCCACATATCATCCAGCGCCGCTTCGTCCTGCTCCATCACCTGTACGCGCGGGTTGATCCCGGCACAGTTAACCAGCGCATCCAGCCGTCCCCGTTGTTCAAGCGTGTCAGCTACCCACTTTTCACCGGAGCCGGCCACACTGGCGTCGTAAGAAAAGAGATGCAAATTAGGCTGTGGCGCTAACGCAGAGGGATTGCGGACGCCAGCAGATACAATAAAACCGGCCTGAAGCAGGCGCTGTGTAATGGCTAAACCGAGGCCGCGCGCGGCCCCAGAAACCATCACCACACGTGATGATGCAGTCAACATGCAAACTCCTTAGTGGCAACCGGTACAGAAAGCAGTAATGCGATCACAGCCTGTTTGCAGACGCTCCATGCTGGTGGCATAAGAGAGGCGGAAATAGGGACTCATGCCATACGCCGCGCCTGGCACCGTCACCACATGCTGTTCTTCAATTAGCGCCATCACAAAGTCGGCATCGTTATTGATTGCCCGGCCACCCGCCGTGGTTTTGCCCACGAAGGCAGCAATATTAACGAAAAGATAAAAGGCGCCCTGCGGCGTATGGCAATGCACACCGGGAATGCTATTAAGGCGATCCAGCACATAATCGCGGCGTTGACGGTAAATCTCAGCGCGCTCTTTGAGCAGATCCTGCGGGCCATCCAATACGGCCACCGCCGCAGCTTGCGTAAGCGTGGTAACACCGCCGCTGTTCTGTGTGTTGACGTTGCTCATCGCCTTGATCAAGGGCAGCGGGCCGCCGCAAAAGCCTAAGCGCCAACCCGTCATTGAATAAGCTTTTGATACACCGTTAACGGTAAGTACCCGGTCATACAAACGCGGTTCTACCTGCGCCAGCGTCCAAAATGTTACGCCGTCGTAGATCAGATGCTCGTAAATATCGTCGGTGAGGATCCACACCTGTGGATGACGCAACATCACATCGGCGATGGCCTGCATCTCTTCACGCGTGGCCACTGAACCGGTTGGATTGCTGGGGTAATTGATCAGCAGCCATTTAGTATTTGGCGTGATGGCAGCATCAAGATCGGCAGCCAGCGGCTTGAAGCCGTTCTCTTCATGGCATGCCACCGGCACAGGTGTTCCACCCGCAAATTTCACAATATCGGCATAGCTGATCCAGGATGGCGTGGGGATCACCACTTCATCGCCAGGATTGATGGTCGCCATCATCGCATTGAAGATGATTTGTTTAGCCCCACCCGCCGTCAGAATCTGGTTGATATCGTATCTTAATTCGTTATCACGCAAGAATTTACGTTGAATCGCGGCACGCAGTGCAGGTGTGCCGTCGGTAGGAGGATAACGCGTATCACCTGCTTTAGCGGCGGCGTAGGCAGCGTCGATCGCATGGTCTGGCGTCGGGAAATCGGGTTCTCCGGTAGAAAGACCGACGACATCAACCCCTTGAGCGGCAAGGTCGCGCGCCTTTTGGGTCATTGCCACCGAGGCAGAAACGGAAACATTTTTTAAGCGATCAGCGATATCAGGCATGGTAGCGGTATTCCAGGTTGCAAAGTCGGCTTGAAACCGCGCGGAATATCCGCCTGGCAGGCATTCGCGCAGTGTGATGTTGTCAACAAAGAGGCAGAAGGTGACTTCCGCTGAGCATAAGTTGCAGGGGGCGGGCACAGTTAATAGTGCTTTGTTGTGGCGACATAACACAAAGCAATAGTTAACTTGCGATGCAACGTCACTGTGATTTTTATCGTCAAAGCGACTGCGAGAAAGGCGAGCAATGAAAATAGCCATAGCGGGAATGCATAGGCGTATCGCGAAAATGTATTGGGTGTTTATGGCGTAATCATATTAACGTTTTGTGACGCCCAAAATAGAAATTAAGCCATTTAATTTCAATAAATTATAATTCCACGCAATTCTCTACCCTACATAAATCCTTATTGCCGTCTTGCCTTCACCTGACGGCCTTAGCGCCCTTGTCTGGAGGAAGTATGATGGCTGACATCTCGACGCCGTTGGTGCAGGTTAGAAAATTCCGGGTTTGGCAGTCACCCGCGTTGTTAATTATTCCGTTGCTCGCCTTTCAGTTGTTTTTCTTTTTCGCACCGGCTATCCGGTTAATGTTATTTAGCCTGATGACCCAAACGCCGGAAGGCGATATAGGTGCCCCGCTCACGTTCAGCCATTACCTGCACTTTTTTAGCGTCGCGCTGTATAGCGATGTGTTGTGGAATACTTTGCGTATCAGCGTCATTACCGCGCTGATCGCCTCAATACTGGCTTATCCGGTTGCTACCGTACTGGTGCGAGGACAAGCCTGGGTAGCACGCATCATGACGTTAGTGATCATTGCGCCGCTGGCGGTCAGCGTTGTGGTGCGCGCGTATGGCTGGCAACTGATTTTAAATAATGGCCCAACCGGTTTACTCAATTACGTGTTACTGCATTTAGGACTTATCGATCGGCCAAACGCCCTGATGTTTACCGATTGGGCGGTGATTATCGGTTCACTGCATATTTTCTTTCCGATGATGGTGCTGCCGTTGGCCTCGGCACTGGGCAAAATCGATGCCAATCTGCCCTTTGCTGCCCGCACGCTTGGCGCACCTGCCTGGCAAGTTTTCTTTCGCATTACTCTACCGCTGAGTCTGCCCGGATTGGTGGCAGGCATGACGTTGGTGTTCTCACTGGCGGCAGGTTCCTATGTCATTCCTGCACTGATTGGCGGGCCGCGCGCGCAAATGCTGGGCAACCTCGCCGAGCAGCAGATTGTCGCCGTGTATGACTGGCCGTTCGGCGCCACCATCGCCACCATTTTGGTGTTTATCGTCATCGCCGTGAACACCTTGTCGATGAAGCTATTGGGTGGGCGTCGTCTGCCGGGAGCCAATACATGATCCCTCGCCTGCAAGGATTAAGCGGTTGGCTGCTTTATGGTTTTGCTGCCGCCATGATGGTGTTCATCCTGACGCCTATCTTACTCATCATGGTTATCTCATTCTCTGATGGCTATTTTGTCAGCTTTCCGCCGACCGGTTTCACGCTCGACTGGTATAGCAAGGTTTTGGGAAATCAGGAGTTTATCGATGCGCTGTTGTTCAGCACGCTGCTCTCTTTAGGCACTACCGTGTTGTCGCTGCTGCTCGGTGTGCCTGCTGCCATCGCGCTGGTAAGAGGCAACCTGCCGTTTGCCTCGTTAGCCAAAGGGTTGCTGCTTTCGCCGCTGATCTTCCCGGTATTGATTACGGGCCTGGCGCTGCTGCAGCTCTTTACCGGTTACGGCTGGGGCAACGCCAAACTCAACCTGCTGCTGGCGCATACCGTAGTGACAACGCCCTATGTGGTACGCACCGTGATCACCAGCCTGGAATTAGTCAATCCCAGTCTTGAAGAAGCTGCCCGCATGCTCGGCGCGACGCGCTGGGCGACATTTTATCGCGTGGTGTTGCCGCAAATTGCGCCTGGCGTGGTCTCCGGCGCCATTTTTTGTTTCATGGTCTCCTTCGATAATTATCCCGTCTCGATGTGGTTGGCGGACTCCGAAAACACGCCAGTGCCGGTGGTGCTTTATCGCCAGATTGGCACGGTATTCGATCCGTCGGTGGCCACCATGTCGACGTTGATCATCCTGCTGGCCACCGTGGTGGTGGTCATGCTGGAAAAAATGGTTGGCCTGCGTCGCGCGATGGCCGCGTAACTGTTCACCTCAGAGGAATCACTATGACATCCATGAAACGCCGGACGTTTATCAAAGCCGTGGCAGGCGCAGCGCTGCTGCCTTACATCCAGGTTAAAGCCAACGCCGCCGATCGTGTGTTGCAGGTTGGCGTCTATAACTCCGCGCAGGGCGCACTGATCAAGCAAAAAGTCCTGCCTGATTTCGAAAAAGAATATCATTGCAAAGTCTTGACCACCGAGGGCGCGACGCTGGCGAACATTGCGGCTTTGCGCGCGACCAAGGCGAAGCCGGTGTTCAGCGTGATGTCGATGGATGATATCGGCATACCGCAGGCAAAAGCGGAAAACCTGATTGAGCAATTGCCCGCAGAAGGCATCCCAAATCTTAACAACGTCTTTGATCGGTACGTACTCAGCGACCGCTATGGCGTCGGCTTTTCGGTCTCAATGGCTGGTCTGTTTATTAACCCACAGATGAGCCAGCCGATTGCCAGTTACAACGATATTTTCAATTCTCACTATGCGCATCAGATGATCCTCAACACGCCAAAAAATACCCAGAGTATTTTGATGCTCATCGTGGCGGCGTCGCTGGCGACCGGCAAACCGTTTCAGGAAGCGCAATACGATATCGATAAAGCCTGGGACAAACTGGCAGAGCTGAAAAACAACGTCATGACGGTTTATGACGGCGAAGCGCAGGTCATGATGGTGGCGCAAGGGCAAGCCATGATCGGCGGCATCGAATACTCCAAAGCCATTTACCCACACACCAAAAAGGGCATTCCGCTGGATATGACCTTCCCCAAAGAGGGCGCGTTTACCGGTATCAACGGCCTTGCCTTGGTGAAAGGCGCTCCGCAGCGGGAGTTGGGCCTGGCGTGGATCAATCGTCTTTTGGAACCTTCGGTACAGAAAATGTTGGCAGAGGTGACACTCAGCGCGCCAACCGTGCGTGGCATTGAGTTTGACGAGGCGACACTGAAATATCTGGCTTATCCCGAAGCCAAAATGCAGCAGCTCAACCTGTTTACGCCTGACTGGACCTCTCTCATCCCGCGCCGCGCCGAGCTGCTTGAGCGTTACAATCAGACCTTTAATGCGTGAGGATGACAATGCAACGATCTTTTGACGTTCAACTCGACAATCTCAGTAAGTATTACGGCAAAAGCATGGCGGTTGAGAACGTCTCATTGACGGTCAATGCTGGTGAAATTCTTGCCCTGCTGGGACCCAGCGGCTGCGGTAAAACCACCTGTTTACGCATGGTGGCGGGATTAGTTACACCGACCTCCGGCGACATTCTGGTCGGGGGTCGGTCGATTCTGGACACCGCCGTCCATCGCCGTAATATCGGCCTGCTGTTTCAAAACTATGCCTTGTTTCCCCACATGACTGTGGCGGAAAACGTCGCATTTGGATTGAAAATGCGTGGCATGTCGCGCAGTGATTATGACGATCGGGTAAGGAAAGCGTTGGATATGGTCCAGCTCACCTCTTTTTGCGATCGTTTCCCGGCGCAGCTTTCAGGCGGTCAACAACAGCGTGTTTCACTGGCGCGAGCACTGGTGATTGAACCCGATATGCTGCTGCTCGACGAACCTTTGGGCGCACTGGACAAGAGTTTGCGTGAAAGCATGCAACTGGAGATCCGCCAACTGCAACAGCGTCTCGGGCTTACCACAATCATGGTAACGCACGATCAGGATGAAGCCTTGACCATGGCCGATCAGATCGCCGTGATGCAGGGTGGCCGACTCGAGCAGCTGGCCTCGGCGACCGAAATTTATCAAAAACCGGCCACCGCTTTTGTCGCGGGTTTTATCGGTGCTTCGAATTTCCTCTCTGCCCGCCTGGTGCGCCGTGACGCTGAAGGTAGCGAGCTACAAACAGCTGATGGCCTGAAACTTTCCGTAGCAGGCGCACCCGCTGCCGACAGCGCGTTGACGGTCACTATTCGTCCAGAAGCGATTCGCCTACAACCGCTGACACCGCAGACCGCCCGCACTTCCCATAACGGCGTAATAGCTGAAGTGGCGCAGGTGATTTATCGCGGTTTCATGTTGCATTACGATCTGCGATTACCCAGCGGAGAAAAACTTATCGTCTGGAAGCAGACACAAGGCGAACCGGGCAATTCCGCATTTGCTCCTGGCGAACAGGTTTATGCGCATTGGTCACGAGAAAGTAATCATGTCATCAGTGGCTGAGACAGGGGTTTTGCACTTAAAGAGTGCATGCCGCCGCTGTGGTCAAAACGGGCCGCTGCGTTAAGCACGTGATGCTACTGATGCTTATGGATAAATAAGCACTCATTTGCACACGTTGGCACTGATCTTGCGTGTATCAAGCTACACGTTATGAAATGAGTATGTGCTTATGAATCTTCGCCGCTTGAAATACTTCATTAAAATTGTGGATGTCGGCAGCCTGACGCAAGCTGCTGACATTCTGCATATCGCGCAACCCGCTTTAAGTCAGCAGTTGGCGACACTGGAAGGCGAGGTCAATCAACAACTGCTGATTCGCACCAAACGTGGTGTGACGCCTACCGAAGCCGGTAAGATTCTGTATGCCCATGCGCAGGCGATATTGCGCCAATGCGATCAGGCGCAGAGCGCTATCGACGGCGCGGGCCTGGAACTATCCGGGCATGTTTCCGTTGGTCTCGCGCCGGGAACGGCGGCACAACAACTGGCGCTGCCCTTGATGGCCGAAGTGAACCGTCAGCATCCCGGCATCGTGCTCTATTTCAATGAGAACTTCGGCACTACGCTGAGCGAACTGATTATGAATGGACGCATGGACATGGCAGTGATTTATGACAACCGCAATATTCATGGCCTGCGTTTTATTCCCTTAATGAAAGAGGATTTGTACTTTGTTTGTCCTAACAGCATGGGCAAGCCGGTAAAGGAAATGACGCTGGCTGATGCAGCGCGTGATGATCTGTTCCTACCGCGCATCTATAACATTATGCGTAAAGTGGTGGACGATGCCTTTATTCAGCAAGGCCTGAGCTACCGCGTTAAATGCGAGATAGAGTCGCAAACCACGCTCAATGCCGCGCTTGCAGCGGGTATGGGTTGTACCATCATGCCTGAATCCGCGGCACGCGGTATGGTGAAAGCCGCTGACGCCTGGATGGCAAAAATTATCGAGCCCGATGTTCAGACCTCGCTCTCCTTCTGCATGTCCGATCACCTGCCGCTCTCGCAACCTGCCGAAGCGGTGAAAACCATTCTGCTGTCACTGATGGCGCGACGCACCACCGACAACCGACCCTTGACGCTGGTGGGATAATAAGACGCGCTTATTGCCGCAAAGCGAAACCCTCTTACTCGCGGTGATGGACATCGCGCTAGAGTGGCAATATTGCGCTTCCCGGCGCGTGCTGCCGGTGAGGCGCTGTATCACTAAAATCGCCTGCGATGGAATGGATATGGAAAAGAACCTACTTGCCCTCAAAGAATTACGCCAGATTGCGCAGAAAATGCGCGCCTCTGGTTTGCGTCTGATTGAACTGAACGGCAAAGCATGGTCCGTACGACTTAAATTCGACGAAACCTGCGCTCAATTACCCCTACGCCCCAGCCTGTTTTGTCTGCAACAGATGTTGCACCAACCCGTGTCTGCGCTCCGATGCCGGGAAAAATTATCTTGCAGCATCCGCTTCAGAATGTGGCCTATGCCCAACCGGGACAAACGGTGAAGCAGGATGAAGTATTGGCGCTGCTGAGTGTTGGTGGCTTCTACTTACCGCTGCGCAGCCCGATCAACGGAACGGTGCTGGCCGTCTCCGTAGATCAGGAACAAGCAGTGGAATATGGCTGCGAGATAGTCAGCCTGAGCGCGTCAGCCGGGGTTTTTGCATGATGCCCTCAAAATAAGTCAACGGGCAGAAAGACGGCAAGTGCGTTCTCTCCAGGAGATTACATAAACAGTGACTGGGATGGGCGAACGCAGCAACGTGAAGTATGGCGGGTCTATAAGAGAGCCTTATTGCCTCACACCTTTAATGTCTTATACCCGCTGCGCATAACTGAATAGAGTCAGAAAACACCACAAAAACGGCAGCGCGATAAGCCACGCTGCCTTAACAGGAGAGGCACAATGCCATTTTCAGATTATAAAGTTGCGCTGGTGACTGGCGCATCCGCCGGTATGGGCGAAGCCATCGTTGAGCGTCTGTGTCAGGAAGGCATTACCGTTCATGCCGTGGCGCGTCGTAAAGAGCAACTGGCCGCGCTGGCCGATCGCACCGGCTGCATTCCTCATGCAGTTGACGTTAGCAATTTGGCAGCCCTGACTGAACTGTGCCGTGACTTGCAGGTTGATATTCTGGTGAACAACGCAGGCGTCTCTCATCCAGGATCGATTCTGGAAGCGGATGAAAACGTGATTAATACCCAAATCGACGTCAACTTGCGTGCCGTGCTGCATCTTTGCAGCCTGTTAGTGCCTGGTATGATGAAGCGTGACCGCGGGCATGTCATCAACATCACCTCCATCGCTGCTATTTATAACTTCAACGGTAATTCGGTCTATCACGCCACCAAAGCGGGCGTACATGCATTGTCTCGCCAGTTGCGCGTTGACTGCTATGGCAAACGCGTTCGCGTAACAGAAATTTGTCCAGGTCGCGTCGCCACCGATATTTTTGGCAACGTTTCTGGTGATCATGAAGAAGCACATCGTCGCTTTATTGAAGGGTTTGAACTGCCGCAAGCTAAAGACATCGCCGATTGCGTGGCGTTTGCCCTGTCAGCACCGGTGGCGGTCAATATCGGCAACATTGAAATTACGCCAACACTTCAGGTGCCGGGTGGACTCTCAACCATGCGCCCAGGTGATGCAGTCGCCTGATTGACTGACTAAGAGGAACAACCATGGCACTCGATTTCTCCGCCGTAATGACGGGCCAATTTGGCCAGATGATCGTAAAGGGTGCGGTAGTCACTCTGGAGCTGGCGTTGGGTGCCTGGCTGCTAGCCATGTTCGTTGCGCTGATTCTGGTTGCGGTGCGCCTGTCGCCAAGCCGGTTAGCACAATGGGTAGTCGCTGCCTATGTTTCGTATCACCGTAACGTGCCCACGCTCATTCAATTAATGATGTGGTATTTCGCTATTCCTACTCTGCTGCCGGAATCGGTGCAGATGTGGATCAACGACTTCAACGCTGAGTTTCTCTTTTCACTGTTTGCGCTGGGACTGTGTCAGGCGGCCTATTTCTCTGAGGATATCCGCAGCGGTTTGCGGGCCATTCCAGACGGTCAAAACGAGGCCGCTCGCGCACTGGGAATGGGTTACGTCCGCGCCCTGCGTTCGGTGATCCTGCCACAAGGCATCCGAAATGCGTTACCCGCCATCATTAACCACACCGTATTGCTGTTTAAAAATACCAGTCTGGCGATGGTGATTGGCGTGGCAGAGCTGACCTACGCGACAAAAGATATCGAAAATCAGACCTTCCGTACCTTTGAAGCTTATCTGGTCGCCACGGTAGGTTATCTGGCCTTCTCACTGATGTTGATGGGCGCAGGTGCGCTTCTGGCGCGTCGCTTCCAGCGTGTGTATGCGAGGTAATCACGATGTTTGACGTTTTCACTATCCTGCACGACAACGGCATGCTGTTACTGATGGGACAGTATCCTAACGGCCCGCTAGGCGGCGTACTCTGTACTTTGCTGATCTCCTTGCTAGCGGTGTTATTTGCCTTTCCGGTCGGTGTCCTTCTCGGCTTAGCCCGGCTTTCGCCGTGGCGCTGGCTGCGTTGGCCCGCTGCCTGTTGGGTTTACCTGCTGCGCGGTATCCCGCTGATGATGGTGGTTTTCTGGACCTATTTTTGCGTTCCTTTATTGATTGGTCACAACATCAGTGGTTTCACCACCATGCTTTGCACGCTGGTTATTTATGAGAGTGCCTATATTGCTGAAATCGTCCGCGGCGGTATTCAGGCCCTGCCACAAGGGCAGTATGAAGCCTCTCGTGCGTTGGGGATGGGCCACATCAAAGCTTTGCGAATGGTGATCCTGCCTCAGGCCTTATTCAACACGCTGCCAAGCCTGGTAAGCCAACTGGTTTCAGTCATCAAAGACAGTACCTTGGGTTATGTCATCAATGTTCCTGAGCTGACGTATGCCGCTAATCAGGTGAGTAATCAGTTGCTGACCAAGCCTTTTCAAGTCTTCGCTATTGTGGCGGTGAGTTATTACATCATCTGCTTCAGTCTGACCTGGCTGGCAAACCGGCTGGAAGCGCACATTGCCGATAAACGCCGTAACGAACGCTCGGAACGTGGCGACCTCGCTGCACCGAGGGTTCTCACTCATCCTCATCTCAATAAGGAGCTGTCATGAGACCCATGATTATGTTCAACCAAGTGAACAAGTGGTACGGCGAATACCAGGCGTTAACCAACCTCAGCGCGGAAATTAAAACTGGTGAAGTGGTTGTGGTATGCGGCCCATCAGGTTCGGGTAAATCAACCCTGATTCGCACCGTGAACCGCCTGGAACCGATAGAGCAAGGTGAAATACTGTTTGATGGAACGGATATTCACGGCACCAGCACGCGGTTGAATCAGTTACGTACGCGTATCGGTTTTGTCTTCCAAAACTTCAACCTGTTCCCTCACGTTTCCGTTATAGAAAACATCATGATGTCGCCGATGAAAGTGTTAGGCGTTAAGCGTTCTGAAGCTAAAGAGCATGCGGGAGAATTGCTGGAGCGCGTGGGACTTTCCCATAAAGCTAACGCCTACCCCGCGCAGCTTTCTGGTGGTCAGCAGCAGCGCGTGGCGATTGCGCGCGCATTAGCCATGAAGCCGCCGGTCATGCTGTTTGATGAACCCACCTCTGCGCTCGATCCCGAAATGGTCGGCGAAGTGCTCAATGTTATGCGCGGTCTGGCGCAGGAAGGCATGACCATGATGTGCGTCACGCATGAGATGAATTTTGCTCGCGACGTGGCGGATACCATTTGGTTTATGGATCAGGGGCAAATTCTTGAAAAAGCCACACCAAAAAATTTCTTCACTGCTCCACAACATCCCCGCGCGAAAATGTTTTTAAGCGATTTGTTAGCGCATTAAGGGATAAATCCTTGTCTGTCATGATGTGCAGTTTTGATATTCAGAACTGCACATCAATAAAAAAGGTATTTTTGCCTCCCGTCATACATTTCGTCTTTCTTTCTACATTCCTCCCGGTAGCAAATAATACCAATGAAGAATAGTTCCCGTTGTTTATTAAAAGGGTGAGTACAAAACACGCTTTTATGATGTATAAATAAGCCACTCAAACGCTTATTTATTATTCGCTTCGCCATATTTCGTAACAAACTGACCTATCTTTTTACCTGTTAAACTTATTACAGCCTTCTCTGAAGCTTATGCTGCACTTTTTCTGCACCTAGGTGCAGAAAGTATTTGCATACGCCTGCTCGAGTTAACATAATCTCAACACGTTCTTAATGGTTGTCGAAAAGTCCATACGAATACATAACGTCAGTCACGTTGTGAGCAGGATGCGCTACAGAAAGTTTCTTTTCGTTTTCGTTTGACGTTCAATGTCGGTAACGGATGCAAACATGACTCAAGCGAATCTATGACAAAAGAAACCAAAACGCCGAAAAAAACGAAAGCCAATGCTAGCGCAGTGGCAAAACTCGCAGGTGTATCAAAATGGACAGTATCGAGAGCATTTACACCCGGTACCTACGTTGCGCCGGAGACCAAAGAGAAAGTGATGAAAATTGCGGCTGAGTTAGGATATCGCCCTAATTTACTGGCGCGCAGCTTGACCAAAAAAATACGCATATCATTGGTATTGCTATAGATGAGTTGAAAAACCCTCATTCAATGCAGGTGCTAAATGCGGCAACCAAGGCGCTACAGGCAAAAGGTTATCTTGCGCTAGTGCTGAATATTACTGCCGGTGAAAATTATCAATCGGTGATACAAATGGCCGATCAGCTACAGGTTGATGGCATTCTGTTTGTTGCAAACGATCTGAGTAATGAGCTTCTCGATATCGCTCAAAGCCTTCACTCTGTTCCGTTGGTGCAGATATGCCGTAACAGTGAAGATCACCGCAAAATTGAAGTCGTCAATGTTGATGGTTATCAGGCGGGTCGTGAAATAGCCGCATTGCTGCTTGCTCAAGACTATACGCGGTTTGGCTATATGAAAGGGCCTGACACTGAATCCAGTCATCTGCTTCGTATGGATGGCTATCAAACAGAACTTGAAGCACATAACTGTAAAGTCGATGTTTTGCTCATTGCTGGCGGGTATGAGCGTAAGCTCGGTTATCAAATGATGGTGGATTATTTAAACAGCACACCCGTTGATAAGCGTGTTGATGCCCTGTTCTGTGAAAACGACATTTTAGCTATTGGCGCATTGGAAGCGCTTTATGAAACTGGCGATTTCCATAGTATCGCTATTGTCGGTTTTGATGGTATTGAAGAAGCCGATTCACCTGTCTGGGCGTTAACGACTTATCACCAAAACGCAGAAACGCTGATTATGGAAGCGATCAATCGACTGACTGAAAATAAGTCTTCACCCGCGAGTGAATGGCAAAGAGGAGAACTCATTATCCGGCGTTCTCATCTTAAGCAATAAAAGAGCAAGCCAGCTTGCAGTAGCCTCTAACGCTACTCGCAAGCTGTGTTTACAAAGCAACCCATTACGCACAAATAGGTTTGACTATTATTACGTAATGATCTCAGACCTAAATTAAAAAACAAAGAATCCGTATTTAAACATTACTTTTCATTTTTAACATTTAACACACCAGAGGTATCACCATGCTCAATATCATCGCATTAACCTAAGCCCTTTTTAAAATAATAGACGAAAGCGTTTAAATAACTTTTGGTCCCCAAAAGCGCTCGCTGACGTCTCAAATAAATGATGACGCGCCTGATTACCGTGTTTTTAACAGGGTTGGTTTTCTATTGCCAATCTTCAGGGAAGTTCACTTATTCATTGGGTGAATATAAGTCGTGCTGGCAAGCATTAAGGAAATGGATATGAATCGTAGAGAAGCACTCTTTTCACTCAGTTCACTTGTGGCGACGGTAACGTTAGCGCCAAAGCTGAGTGCCAAAGAACTGCATAACGTTCCGCTTGAAACTCAATTAACTTCAGATGCTGTACCGTTACCGGCAATGACGGGCGGCTATCGGGTTCTGACCAATGAAACAGACAGAAAAAACCTGACGGCCATTTTTGATCGTCTTATTCCTGCTGACGATCATGGCCCTTCGGCCTGTGAAGAAGGGGCCATCGAGTTTATAGACGATCAGCTGGCTGGCGATTACGGTTCCGGCGCGGCGCTGTATCTGCAAGGGCCTTTGCGCCCGGAAAACGAAGAAAAATTAATGGGTTCGCCACAGTTTTTGTCAACGCCGAGAGAGCGTTATTTGACAGGTCTGCAAGCGTTGGAAGCCTGGTCTCAGGTCAATCATCACGCTTCATTTCATACCCTCAATGCAGAACAAATCGATACCTTTCTCACCATGATGGAAGCAGGGAAAATTTATCTTGGCAAGGAGGTGAACAGCCAGGCGTTCTTTGAATTAATGCTGCAAAACGTACGTGAGAGTTATTTAGCTGACCCGCTTTACGGTGGCAACAAAACCATGGCTGGCTGGAAGATGATTGGCTTCCCCGGTGCACGTTACGACTACCGCCAATATGTTGACCGTCGCGGCGAAAATTTGAAGTTAATTCCTGTAAGCCTTATTCCAAAAGATTGATTGTCGGAGCAGAGTAAATGTCACAAATAAGAAATAAAGCCGACGTCGTGATTGTCGGATTAGGCTGGGCGGGTTCCGTCATGGCAGAAGAGTTAACGCGTGCCGGACTGAACGTCGTCGCGATTGAGCGCGGTGCCTGGCGTGATACGTCAACCGATTTCCCGGTTGCCGTGGATCCTGATGAACTTCGCTGGCATACACGCCGTCAGTTGTTACAGCCGATGAGCGTTGAAACTACCACTTTTCGTAACCATAGCCGGCAGGATGCCGCTCCCGTTCGTGACTGGTCAGCCTATCAGTTTGGCTGGAACGTCGGCGGTGCAGGTACACACTGGGCCGGAATGTCATGGCGCTTTACGCCTTGGGATTTTGAAGTTGCGACGCAGACCCGCGAACGCTATGGCGCCCGCAAAATGAAGGACTTGCAGCTGCAAGACTGGGGTGTGACATATGCTGAAATGGAACCTTATTACGATCGCTTTGAGCGCATTGCTGGCACTTCCGGCATTGCAGGTAATCTAAATGGTCAGCCGCAGCCAAATGGCAATATCTTTGAGGGATCACGCAGCCGCGACTATCCAACGCCCCCCTCAAAGATACGCACTGGTTGAGAAAGTACCGCACCACCACAGCAGGTATGGGCTATCACCCTTTCACCATTCCGGCTGGCAACCTGTCCCAATCCTATGTTAATCCACTGGGTGTCACCATGGGCCCCTGCACGTACTGCGGTTTTTGTGATTTCCACGGTTGTGGCAACTTCAGTAAATCTTCTCCTCAAGCCTGTATTCTTCCGGTATTAATGCGTCGTCCAAACTTTAGCGTGTTGACTGAAACCGAAGTGTTGCAGGTCATCAAACATGAGGATGGAAAAACAGCCAAAGGCGTTCGCTTCATCACCAAAGAGGGTGTTGAAGGTTTTCAGCCTGCCGATGTGGTCTGTATCACTGCCTACCAAATGGACAATGTGCGCATGTTGCTGCTGTCGCAAATTGGTGAGCCGTATAGCCCAGAAACCGGTCGCGGTACGATCGGACGCAACTACAACTATCAAAGCTGTTCCTCAGTCACCGGTTTCTTTGATGGTGAGTTTATGAATCCCTTTATCGGGGGTGGTGCGTTAGCGGTACAAATCGATGACTTCAATGGCGACAATTTTGATCACAGTCACCTCGATTTCATCGGTGGTGCCGGGATCATGGCCTATAACACTGATGGCCGCCCTATCCAGCATATGAACAGTCTGCGTGAAGGAACAAAACGCTGGGGAAGTGAGTGGAAAGCAGGCTATGCACGTGACTATCAGACCGCTGCCACCGTGTTTTGTCAGGGCACATCAATGCCGGTGCGCGGCGCTTACCTCGATCTCGATCCTGTCTATAAAGACCGTCATGGTCGACCGCTGCTGCGCGTGACCTTCGACTGGAACAGTAACGATATCAAAATGGTGAACTACGTTACCGAAAAAGCCAAAAGCATCATGAAGGAAGCGGGCCCCACCACCACCATCTTTGAACGCCAGACAGACAGCAGCTGGAATCCCTACTTACAAGAGAGTTCACACACCATTGGCGGCGCGGTAATGGGCGCAGATCCCCATACCTCAGCAGTAAATACTTACTTGCAAAGCTGGGATGTCCATAACGTGTTTGTCGTTGGTGCATCAGCTTTTCCTAATAACGGCGGCTATAACCCGACCATTACCGTGGGCGCGCTGGCTGTTCGTGCTGCTCAGGCCATCCATCAGATGTACATCAAAAATCCTGCTCCCTTGGTGAAAGCATAATCATGAGTACAAAAAAGAAAATAGGATACAGTCTGGCGGCGCTGGCCGTTCTGGCGGGGATCGGGGTGTTCGGCAAATTATGGCTGGTGATGGACAGCTCACGCTCTGATGTTGCTGATAATAAAACCGTGTTGGCTGACTATCGCAGTTCAGATGCAGAGGCCATTAAGCGCGGCGAATACGTCATGCGTCTTAGCGATTGCGCAGCCTGTCATGAGCAAAGTTTTGCGGGCGGATACAAAATTAATACGCCGTTCGGGGAGCTTAAAACCTCGAATATCACGCCAGACCGCGAGACCGGTATCGGCAACATGACCGAGCGCGACTTTTTCAATGCTGTACGTCTCGGCCGTGGCGATAAGGGTTTCCTCTATCCTGCCATGCCCTATACCGCATACGCCAAATTAAACGATCAGGACATGCATGATCTCTGGGCCTATGTCTCAACACTCAAACCGGTAAACCATAAGATTGATGAAAATGGTGGGATGAATTTCCCGTACAACATTCGTCTGGCGATGGCGGGCTGGAACCTGCTGTTTTTTGATAACAGCGGTTTCAAGCCTGAAAGCCTTAAAACAGCGTCAAGCAGCGATCAATTGGACCTGATTAATCGTGGAAAATATTTAGTTGATGGGCCAGCGCACTGTAGCGTTTGTCACACGGCGCGCAATGCGCTGGGCGGGGAAATCAGCAGTAAATATTTACAAGGTGGGGCGCTCGGAGATTGGTACGCACCCGACATTACCCCTAATGCACATAGCGGTATCGGTAGCTGGAGCAATAAAGAGATCGCTGAATACCTGAAGACGGGATCAGATGGCAAGAGCGTCGCAGCCGGGCCAATGGCCGAAGCGGTTGAACACTCCATGCAATATTTCCGCGACAGCGATTTACAGGCCGTCACCGCTTATCTCAGAAGCCTTCCTGCATCCGACACGCCAGCCCCGAAGGCTTTTGTGATGGATGAAACACGTAAGAAGAACGCAGAGCTGAGCTTTGAAGTGAACTGTACCGCTTGCCATGGTGTGCAGGGCGAAGGGATCAGCGGCATGGTACCGGCGTTTGCGGGTAATAGATCAATGCTCAATAATCCGACTAACATGATAAATTCCCTGTTAAACGGTGCACGAGCTGCCAACACCGCAGACCGACCTACCGCAGCCGGAATGCCCTCTTTCGACTGGAAGATGAATGATCAACAGATGGCCGACATTCTCACCTATGTTCGTACGTCATGGGGTAATCAGGGAACGGAAGTGACGGCAGCAGACGTGGCGGCAATGCGTAAACAAACGGCGGCAAAAGAGAAACTCACGGTACCAACGTTAAAATAAGTGGCGCAGCCAGCCGCAATCTCGCTTGCGGCTGGTTTGTTTTGCAGGTGCCGGGTGTGCGTTACGCCTTTCGTCTGGCGGTGTGCTGGTCTAATTCGCGGTTAAATTGCTCCGCGCTCAGGTTATCCTGCAGCGCTTGCAGCAAGAGCTGCTGTTGCGTTTTTGGCACCAATCCACCTACCGGCGGATCGGTATCCAGATTAGTTGGGAAAGAATAGCCGCGCGCCGCAACGGCAATCACGGCATTGCGCGTTTCTTCCGAAAGCGTGCTGCCTTTGAGTGAGGGATAAATCACTTTAAGGATCTGCTCATGATTGACTTCCTCCATGGGAACGCCAAACGCCGATGAGATTTGCAGCAAGTTCGCCGTTCGTACGACATCGTGCGTCGAATTATTGCCTGCGGCATGGAACAGCGCCGGGTTAAAGAATAATCCATCCCCTTTGCGCAGCGGCAGCTGGACATAATTTTCATTAAAGAAATCGACAAACTCTGGGCGACGGTAAGCGATATAGCCCAGTTCATACTGATGCGACCACGGCAATAATCGCGTTGGGCCTGATTCGAGTGGCATGTCCGTATGGGCGACGGCGCCCTGCAGCGTCAAATATTGCGAAAGAATTTGCGCGGGAACAGGAAATTCAGCGGCAAAGGCGCTTTGTTGAAAACCCAAATGATAATCACGGTGCGCCTGTTGCGCTTCGCCACCAGGACGAACCTGATTAACCTGCGAAGTCATGCGCCAGGCTGGCCCTAACCACGCCTGGCAGATCAAACCCAGCGTGGTATTGGCATAGTAATTCGTGAACACGTGTGGATTAGCTTCAGCCAGTTTTTGCAGAGCATTCCAGATGCGACCATTGTTGCCAGCTTTTGAAAAGTGGTCAGCCTGTACCTTGGACTTAGCTTCCTCGTGCATAATCTCTTCAAAAACCTGAGAGGCGCTGTCAATGATTTCAGTATCGCTATAAAGCCCCCGCACCACAAAAACGCCAGGCCCATAGGAAAGCGCCTTGTGTAACTCACTCAGCACCCGCTTTTTGTCTGTTGCTGCAATCTCGTCAAGCACATGCCGATCGTAAATCAATACATCAGAGGTGACTTCGCTGGCCAGCGGATAGTCGGCGCGGTCGACATGTTGGGCACAAAAAGAACTGAAATCTTCAACTGAAACCTGATCTTCATTTACGAAATATTGAGATGTCATAGCAACCTCATTTTTGACTGTTGTAGGGTACGTTTTCTGCCTCATGCCATTCTAAAGCAGAAGAATTCCTTTCCAGGTTAGCAGTTACATTGCGTTAACAGAACCTCAAAAAAACCTCACAAAACCCTCATGTGATCGCTGCCCTGCTTCATGTCAAAACGGATCGCCACGCAAATGTGCTCTCTTGTGGTGCTACACGTATTTAGGTTTCATCCAGACCGAACCCTGTTCATGGCTGTCCACAACGGCATCGACGAAAGCCACGCCTTTTAATCCATCATAAATTTGCGGTATTACGTGGGTATTCTCTGTGAGATTGCGCTTTTCATCGCGCAGCCGAAGAATTGTCGCGAAGCCTTGGTAGAGATTTGAAAAGGCCTCAATGTAGCCTTCGGGATGACCGGGCGGCGTACGAGTGCGTGCTTTCGTCAAGTCGTGGAGCGTATCCCGGCCACGTTTGATAACCTGGCTATCGCCCTCCAGCGAGGTATAAAGCAACTCGTTAGGCTGCTCCTGAAACCACATCAAACTGCCTGTTTCACCAAAAACGCGCAAGCGTAAAGCGTTAGAGCAGCCGATAGCGACTTGTGATGACCAAAGCATGCCCCTTGCGCCGCCTTCATAACGGATCAGGACGTGTGCGTTATCATCCAATGCCCGGCCTTCAACGAAGGTAGCGAGATCGGCCAGTACGCTTTCGGCCTGCAGGCCAGTGACATAGCTGGCCAAGTGATAAGCATGCGTGCCAATGTCTCCGATTGAACCGCCCCGCCCATTCTTCTTAGGGTCAACACGCCATGCCGCTTGTTGATTGTTTTTAAGCTCAATGCCTGTCGCCATCCATTCCAATGGATATTCAACCTGTACCGTGCGGACTTTGCCAATCAGTCCTGCTTCGATTTTGATCCGGGCTTCCATCACCATGGGATAACCGGAATATGTATACGTTACCCCTAAAAATCTTCCGGTACGCTGCACGACTTCAGCCAGAGCCTCTGCATCATCAAGCGTGGTGGTCAGCGGTTTTTCACAGATCACATCAATGCCAGCGTCAAGACAGGCGCGGGCGATAGGATAGTGGGTAAAATTAGGCGTGCAGATGGCGATGATGTCCACGCCATCTTCGCGCGTGCTTTCAGCGGCAATCATCGTCTGATAATCCTTATAAGAGCGCTCTGCTGCGACAAAATTCTGTGCAGCAAAAGCATGCCCACGCCCAGGATCCACATCAAATGCGCCAGCCACTAATTCATATTGATTATCCATTCGGGCAGCGAATCGATGAATACCGCCGATATAAGCGCCTTCACCGCCGCCCACCATGCCGAGCCGGATGCGGCGACCTTTCAATGGCTGTTTATTCATGACACTCTCCCTAAATTCCAATGATTTTTCTGTTTAGCGACTGATCTGCATAGGATTTGCAGAAATCATCAAATGATCGTTCTGTCACATGAATGATCTTATCGTTGATGAAAAGCGCGCCTTCGCGTGCACCATCTTCTGGATTCTTGAAGCAACACTCCCACTCAAGTACCGCCCAGCCGTCAAAGTTATAGCCTGTCAGGCTTGAAAAAATGGCAGCGAAATCAATTTGCCCATCTCCTGGAGAACGGAACCGCCCCGCGCGGCTCGTCCAGGGCTGATACCCGCCATAGGCGCCGGTTTTCCCATTGGGACGGAACTCTGCATCCTTGACGTGAAAAGCTTTAATACGTTGGTGGTAGTGATCGATGAAGGCGAGATAATCAATACTTTGCAGGACAAGATGACTGGGGTCATACATCATATTGCAGCGTGAATGATTGCCCGTTTTTTCCAAAAAGCGCTCAAATGTCAGGCCATCATGCAGATCCTCAGTAGGATGGATCTCGTAACAAACATCGACACCCTGTTCGTCAAATACATTGAGGATTGGCATCCAGCGTCGGACCAGTTCATCAAATCCCTCTTCAATCAGACCCTCGGGCCATTGCGGATAGGGATAAAGAAACGGCCAGAGCAAGGTGCCTGAAAAGGTCACATGCTTATCCAGCCCTAACCGGCGTGACGCTTTTGCAGCCATCTTTAGCTGCTCCGTTGCCCAACGTTGGCGCTCCTCAGGATTGTTTCTGAGCGCAGCTGGCGCAAAACTATCAGCCGGCAAATCAAAAGCAGGATGCAAGGCCACCAGCTGACCTTGCAAATGGCTGGCGAGGTCGGTCAACGTCAGACCATATTCATTCAGGACACCCAGTATCTCATCGGCGTAAGTCTGGCTTTCAGCAGCCCGATGAAGATCGATTAGGTTTGTATTCCAACTGGGGATCTCCACGCCTTTAAATCCTTTTTCTGCCGCCCACGATGCCATGCCAGCAAGCGTATTAAAGGGTGCACTTTCTCCGGCAAATTGCGCCAGAAAAACGCCAGGACCTTTAATTGTTTTCATAACCACTCCCAATTAAAAAAGATGCACCTGCTCTATTAACAGGTGCAAAGACACAGGGAAAAGCATTCAATTTCTTTCACTTATTACGAGTTAAACTCATTTAAAAAACGATGAAATGAAAATTCAACTCCAGGTTGAAAATATAATTACATCGCTAGTCAAAAATCAGCACAGAATAATTCATTGATATTAATTATTGGACGTCAGAAAATTTTTATAATTTTCTGACGTGATAACCTGATAAGGAATCCAGGTGTAGGTTTCGACTTTCTTTTTATCCAGCAGCGCTCGGGTTACTTTAACCGCACCCGTTGCTTGCCCTTTTGCATCCTGAAATATGGAGAGCGCCATTTTTCCATTCTGAACGAATTTCAGACCATCTGGCGTACCGTCAATTCCTGCAATAAGAATATTTTTCTTTTTTGACTGCCCTAAAGCAAGAATAGCGCCTATCGCCATTTCATCATTATTTGCGGCAATAGCATCAATGGGCGTTGCGTTCAAAAGCCAGTTGGAAACCACATCTACTGCTTCATTGCGTTGCCACTTAGCCGTTTGTTTTTCAATGACTTTCATATCCTTATGCTCTTTAATCACCGCTTCAACGGCACGCGTTCTTTCGCGCGCCTCTTCAGTAGATAACGCCCCCATGATAATCGCGACGTTGCCTTTATAATTCATCATCTTAGCCAACGCTTCCATCTCCATTTTCCCACCCAGCGCTGAATCTGAGCCAACGTAGGCCATATTTTCGGGAAGTTTGACTTCGGGTTTGCGGTTAACAAACACCAGCGGAATATTGGCACTTTCGGCCGCCTTGATCATGGGTGCCACGCCTTGCGTGTCAACAGGATTGAGAATGATGGCATCAACCCCCTGATTGATGAAGTCATCAACCTGCTGTGCTTGCAGGGCAACGTCTCCTTTTGCATCAACAAACTGGCCGTCCAGTTTTTGCTGTTTTAGCTCTTTATCCATCTGCGTACGCAAGATTGAAATAAAGTTAAGATCAAAGTTGGACAATGCAACGCCGACTTTCATCTCTTTAGCTTGGGCAGAAAAAATCATGCCGGCAGCAATACCGGTAATGGCAATGCGTTTAATGAGATTCATTATGTCACCTGTAGGTTGAGGATGTGCTTTCTGTATTTATTTTCCGGTTATAGTGATGCTTCCTGCAAAAAGACAATCCCTGGCTCTTTCCCCGGCAAAAGAAGTTCATTAAATTATCCGATAAAGGATAACGGTAATCGTTTCCTGATAAATAAAGAGTCGCATCACAGCCTAAGGTGCGATTAATTAATCAATCTGTCATAGCATTAGGTGCCGATTTTTACGTTGAAAGTGGCCCACGTTAATCAGTAAAAAGCGCTCATGATTAAAGCGTTATTTAACTAAGACGTCTCAAGTAGATAAACGCAATTTTTATGAAGATTATTAATCCTGCGTTCAAGTTCTTTAACGCCGTAATTTTCAATTTCTTCATACATGCTCAAAATCTCATGTTTACAATGTACCCGGTAACGCTTACTTCGTTTTTGCTCTTCAAGCCAGGAGAGTAGCGCTGCTTTTATCTCAGCTTCATTTTTACGAAGCGGATCGTTTCTTTCTTGCCAAATGGCCAGTAAGAAATGGCGATAGAAACCGGTTATCTCTTCCATCTTCTCTACATTTTGCATACTAAAAAGACCAGACTTTGCGGGCAGCCAATCGAAATCGGCTGCCTGATTTAAATCACAGAGGCTGTGCCGGAGCCGGCGAGTTTTCATAGCCTCCCCAGACGGACTGGTCATAATTGACCACTGAGCCCGTCATGAGTCCTGACTGTTCACTTGCCAAAAAGACGACGGCGCGAGCAACTTCATGCGGATCAATCAAGCGCCCAAAGGGCAGATCGGCTGCCGCTTTTTCCAGCCAGTTATCCTCCGCGCCATGATATTGCTTCATAATCCGATCTTCGCCTTCGGAAGCCATCCAGCCAATATTCAGTGCGTTAACCCGAATATTGTTGCGCAGCGTGGCAAACGCGGTGTTGCGTGTCAGTGTCGCCAGTGCACCTTTTGATGCGCAATAGGCTGAAATGAAAGGCTGCCCGGCCAGCCCAGACATAGAGCAGATATTCACAATGCTGCCTTTCACTTCTGTGCGTTTCATCAGCTTCACGGTTTCTTGCATCAGGAAAAACGGCCCGCGTACATTCGTCGCAAACATTTGGTCAAACAGCTCTGGAGAAGTGTCGATAATTGTCCCGCGGTCGGTCATTGCGCCCGCATTGACCAGCACATCAAGTCGGCCAAAATGCGTTTCGGCGGTTTTGATCGCTTTGCGGCAGTCCTCAACGTTTGTCAGATCCGTTTTAACAAAATGTACGGCACACTCTGGGCTGGATAACTGTTCAGCCACTGCGGCTCCCTTCTCGGCATTACGACCACACAAAATCAGGCCCGCTGCACCAGACTGTTTAAACTCTTTTGCAATTGCCGCACCTAAACCCTGCGTCCCGCCGGTGATTACGGCAATTTTTCCATCAAGAAAATGAGTCATTCGTCTTCTCCTTCAGTGAGAACATAATTTGCCTGAGCCAATGCCTTTATCAGACTGGCATAGCCGATTCTTGCGTATTCCAGCGGAGGCGCCAGTGCAGGATCCTGCTCAGCCTCCACCACAAACCAGCCTTGATAACCGGTTTCTGCCAGCTCGCTGACGACCCTATCAAAGTTGATGCAGCCATCACCGGGCACGGTGTAAACCCCTTTAAGCACTGCATCCAGAAATGAATCGCGCTGCCAGTCCAGCGCGGCAAGAACCTCGGCACGAACATCCTTGGTATGTACATGGTTAATGCGATTAGCGTGCTTTTTCAGGATGCTAAACGGATCGGCTCCGGCGAAAACCAGATGACCAGTATCAAACAGCAGTCCCACTGACGGGCCGGTATGCGCCATTAACAAGTCGATGTCGCGCTCATCTTCAATAGCCGTTCCCATGTGATGATGGAAAGCCAGCGGGACACCAAACTCAGCGCAGTAGTCAGAAAAAGCTGTCAGCTTTTCACCGTAGCGTTGGATTTCGCTCTCGGTTAAGCGACGACGTTGACTGAGAGGAACATCCTGACGGTTTTGAATCGTTCCGGCCGTTTCGCCATACACAAGGCATGCCGCACCGCAATCTTTAAACAGTTGCAACTGTGGCGTTACTTTCGCGATTTCACTCTCCAGGTCGTTATCCAGCAAAGTGCCGGAATACCAGCCTGACACTAATTGCAGGTCATATTCAGCCAGCTGTGGGCGAAGCTCTGCGCTGCTCAACGGAAATTTCCCGCCTGTTTCAACCCCTGAAAATCCTGCTTCGCGACTCTCTGCCAGGCAAGTCGATAACGGTGTATCACCCCCAACTGAGGTAAATCGTCATTTGACCAGGCGATGGGAGCAATGCCCAGTTTGGCTTTTAAAATCATGGTTCTCTTTCCTGATTAGGTTAAATACCAATCCGCTGTTTTTTGCGGGCTTCTTCTTGCTCCCGTCTTGCTTCCATCACACTCTCCCGGGCGCTGACTTCGGGTACGCCAACATCCCACCAGGCATCGCCTGGTGTCCATTCATGCGGATGAGTGTCAATGCAGATAACTGTGGTGCGATCGTTGGATTTAGCCCATCCAATGGCGGTTTCCAGCTCATCAAGGTTGCTGACTTTACGTGCCAGTGCGCCCATCGACTGCGCATGCGCGACGAAATCGACGTGGAACGGTTCTTTTACTTTGCAATCTTTAAGTAGATTGTTGAATGACGCGCCGCCTTTGGCATTTTGCAGTCGGTTAATGACCGCATAGCCGCCGTTATCGCACACCAGCAGAATCATCTTGTGACCGGAGAGCACCGTTGAATAGACATCGGAGTTCATCATCATGTAGGTGCCATCCCCGATCATGACGAAAACATCTCGCTCTTCTTCAATCATGGCGGCACCCCAGCCGGCGGAAATCTCGTATCCCATGCAGGAGAAGCCAAACTCGCAATCAAAGGTACCGGGCGTTTTTACTTTCCACCCTTTGACTAACTCACCTGGCAGCCCCCGCTGCGCTGATGACATAATCCTCTTTCGCTGCACTGGCATTTACCACGCCAACCACCTGCGCATAAGTTGGAACGCCGTCAGGGGTGATGGCCCGCTCTTGTTTTTCTGCAATCAGATGATTCCACTCGCTGAACCATGCCTTTCCTTGTGGAAGCCACGCGGGATCGGCCTGATAGCTGCCTAATGCTTGATCGAGTTCAGACAAACCTTCTCGCGCATCGCATACCAACGGAATGGCAAAATGTTTGTTGGCATCAAAGCGTGCTGCGTTGATAGCAATAAATTTTGCTTCATGTGAAAAGACTGACCATGAGCCGGTCACAAAATCCATCAAGCGAGTGCCGACGGCGATAATCACATCTGCTTTTGCTGCCAGCGCATTAGCGGATGTTGAACCCAGGATGCCAATCGGGCCGGCATGTACCGGATGATCGTGAGTGAAAGCGCCTTTACCCGCGATGGTTTCAACCACGGGAATGCCGCGTTCTTTAGCGAGTTTTTCTAATGCCGCTTCCGCTCGCGAGTAACGGACGCCGCCGCCAGAAATAATCAGCGGATTTTTGGCTTGTTGCAGCAGTGCAACCGCTTTATTCAGCAACTGATTGTCCGGGCGTGGACGTGGAATGTGGTGAACACGGCGCTGGAAGAAGGCTTCGGGAAAATCCCACGCCATCTCCTGAACATCCTGACAAAGACCGATAAAAGCAGGCCCGCACTCGCCAGGATCCAGCATGGTTGCAACTGCCTGCGGCAGCGAAGAGACGATCTGCTCCGGCCAGGTTATACGGTCCCAATAACGCGTTACAGCTTTAAACGCATCGTTAACGGTATGCGTTGGATCGTTAAAATGTTCAACCTGTTGCATAACCGGATCGGGATGGCGTTGAGCAAAGGTATCACCGCAGAGCATTAAAAAAGGCAACCGGCTTACATGTGCCACGCCTGCAGCTGTCAATAGATTCGTCGTTCCCGGCCCGATTGACGCTGTAACCACCATAATCTGCTGGCGCAGGCGCGCTTTGGCAAACCCCGCCGCGGCGAATCCCATTGACTGTTCATTCTGGCCGCGCCACGTTGGCAGCACATCCTGAACACTTTCAAGGGCTTCCCCATGCAGGTCACGTTGCCATGACCAAAAATGCCAAACACACCAGGAAACAGCGGGACTTCCTGATCATCAATCTCGGTAAACTGGTTACTGAGATAGCGCACAATGGCCTGTGCAGTGGTGCAACGATACGTCGACATAATATCTACCTGCTGTAAGGCCCGTCGGTAAGAACAGGCGGATTGTAGGAATTTATGTTGCTATAAAACTTTACGCGCAACAAATGTTGCATTCCGGGGCGTAGCTTCCCTGTTGGGAAGCGGGTTCGGGCCGGTAATCAGGGAACTATTTTGCTGGCGTCTTTTTAAATTCTTCTACCCGTAAAGTACGCTCAGTGACCGTTTCAATCCTTGGCTGCTCTTCTTCCGGGTGCATCGCCGAAGCCACTGCGAGTGCGATGCACTGAACTAAACACACCGGCGCGGCCAGCGAACGGGAGAAGCTGTACTCTTCCTCTGGAATGGTGAAAAGTACCGAGGCATTTTTGGCTAACGGTGATAGCACGCTGTCGGTAATAGCGATCACGGGTATGCCTTTTTCTCAGCAATGTCAGCAATATTCATCACTTCTTGCGCATAGTGGCGAAACGAAACGGCAATTAACGCATCGTTTGCTGTCATGTTCATGGCCATATGAGGAGCAAGCCCGCCCGGCATATCCAGTAATACCACTTTGCGGTTAAGCATGGTCAGCAGATAACGCATCAACATCGCAACGGGTTCGGAACGGAGCTGACCCGCAATAAAGATGGTTTCGGCGTTTTTCAGATAGACCGCGCTTTGATCTAAGTCAGCTGCCTTGATGCTTTCCAGCATGCCCTGAAGCGTCGCGATATCTCTAACGACCAGACTGTGCAGAAATCCTAAACTTCCCTGCTGCTGGTTTTTTCTAAATCATTTTCAAGTGCAACAATACGCTCGTTGTAGCCAGGTGCAGATGTTGCCAGACGCGTTTGAAATACTGACTGCATCTGCTTGAATCCGCTGTACCCCAGATTTTGAGCAAATCGCACGAGCGTAGAGGGGTGCAGGCCGCATTTTTGGGCTATCGCATTAATCGATTCCAGCGCAACGGCATTTGGATTCTGCATAATAAAACGCGCCACCTGTTGAAAACGCTCTGACAAATGGGGATATCGCTCAGTGATATCGTTTACCACTTGTTCATAATTTTTGTGCGGTGGCCGCTGCAGTTTTTTCTGCATCTTTACGACTAGCCATGACAACGTGCCCTCAATACTCAATCAAAAAGTCATTTTAAACTGAGAATCAGGGTGCTTTCTCAGTAAATGTATGTCCTGCTCAGTTGACACTTCTGCCCGCTCACCACATCAAGTTATAGCAACTAAAATTGCATTTCAATTTACCTTGCAATTGAAATTTCAAATTACGTGATCTGATTCTTATATTTAGCATAAATATTCGCCTTTCCAGTGCATCAAAACATCCTTCGCAACAAAAATTGCAAGCAAATTTAATCATTATTTTCAATAGCATAAAAATTATTCTTCCTTAAAAACCTGACTCAAAAACTCAAAAAAAGCGCATTGCAATTTTTATTGCAGCGATCTAATCATTGCAACTAGATTGTTAGCTGTAACGCTGAACGGGGCTTCGATTTCGAGGTGTACATTTCATCGGTCTGGAGAAAACGGACCTCAGAAAAGACAGGAAGCGGGTATGTACAAAGAGTTTGGACAATTCATTAATGGTCGCTGGCGTGAAGGCCGCGGCGGCTACCCAATCGTGGTGACCGACCCAGGCCGCGATGAGAAGCTAGGCGAAATCACCTCAGCATCAGAACAGGATACGCTTGATGCCATTGCCAGCGCTGAACAGGCTTTTTCGCTCTGGAAACAGACGCCAGCATGGGAGCGCGCTGAAACGTTACATCGCGTGGCTCAGGAGATGGAAAAAGCCCGCGAGCGCGCCGCAACAATGATCTCACGGGAAAGCGGCAAGCCGCTGGGCCAGGCCAGTCGTGAGTGGACCTTATCCATCGACCAGTTTACCTGGTATGCCGAAGAGTCCCGCCGCATTTATGGTCGCATCGTTGAAAGCCGTGTGGCAGGGGTCGTTGTGAAGTTTCCCATGAACCGGTTGGCGTGGTTGCCGCTTTTACTGCGTGGAATTTTCCCGTTGTCCTGATTGCCCGCAAAGTGGCACCCGCGTTAGCTGCGGGTTGCTGCGTCGTGTTGCGCCCCTCAAGCGAGGTTCCCGGTTCTGCGATGATCATTATGGAATGTCTGCAGAAAGCGGGCCTTCCCGCTGGCGTAGTGAATATGGTGGTTGGCGGTACTGAACAGACTTATAAACCCCTGATTAATTCGGCAGCGGTGAAGAAAGTCACGCTGACCGGCTCCACTGCGATTGGACAGCAAATGATTCGGGATTCAGCAGCCACCATCAAACGTCTGAGCATGGAGCTTGGCGGCAACGCACCCATGATTGTTTTTGACGATGCTGATATCGAAAAAGCACTGGATCTGGCCGTGCCGACCAAGTTTGCCAACTGCGGGCAGGTTTGTGTGACGCCAGACCGTTTTTATGTTCAGGAATCAGTTTCAGCTGCCTTTATTGAAGGGTTTGCCCGTCGCGCAGCCAACATAAAAGTGGGTTATGGACAAGACGAAGGCACTGAAATGGGGCCGTTAATCAACACACGCAGACTGGAAGCGATTGAAAAAATCGTTGAGGACGCGCGCCAAAAAGGTGGCCGTATCGTTACTGGCGGTCAGCGTATTCAAGATAAACCCGGTTTTTATTTCGCACCCACGGTTATTGCTGATGTTCCAGATGATGCGCTGGCGTTGTGCGAAGAGAATTTTGGTCCCATCGCCGCTATTACAACCTTCAGTGATGAAAGCGAGGTCATTGAGCGTGTTAATCGCTCCGAGTTCGCTTTATCTGCTTACGCATTCACCCGCGATGCAGCACGGATCCGCCGCGTTTCTGCCGCCCTTCAGGCTGGTATGGTCGGCATCAACAGTTTCGCGCTCGCGGCGGCAGAAGTGCCTTTTGGCGGAATCAAAGCCAGCGGTATGGGAAGTGAAGGTGGGAGCGAGGGGATCCTCGAATACATGAACGTCAAACTGACTCAAGTTGTGCTGTAAGGAATACGCGATGATCAACAATAACGTTAAACGATTATGGGAACGCGGGTCGCCAGCGCTTAATGGCTGGCTTTCTATCGCCAGCCCTTTCACGGCTGAAATCATGTCGGCGCAAGGTTATGACGCTGTCACCATCGATATTCAGCATGGCTTTGTTGGTTATGAAACCGCCGCCACCATGTTACAGGCCATGCGTGCAAGCGGTGTGACACCGATGGTGCGGGTGCCGTGGCTTTCGCCAGGTGACATCATGAAAGCGCTGGATGCCGGTGCGTACGGCATCATTTGTCCGATGGTGAATAATGCCGAAGAAGCACGGCAACTGGTTTCCTGTGTACGTTACCCGCCACTTGGCAGCCGCAGTTTCGGCCCTACCCGCGTCACCTTCTCTGCGGGTCAGGATTATGGTCAGCATGCTGATAACGAAATTCTCTGCTTCGCCATGATTGAAACGGCAGAAGCCGTCAAGAATATCGATGAGATTGTCGCGACTCCCGGCCTTGATGGTATCTACATCGGCCCGGCAGATCTCACGCTGGGGATGACTGGCAGGAAATACCGTACCGGTTTTGATCGCGATGAGCCGGAGATCGTTGACTGCATCAGGCACATCATTGAACGCGCCCATGCTGCGGGTATTCGTGCAGGCCTGCATAACGGCACGCCGGAATATGCAGCCAAAGCGGTGGAATGGGGATTTGATCTGGTAACGGTATCCAATGATGTTCAGCTGTTACGCGGTGCCGCAGCGGCCAGCGTCAGTCGCTTTCGCCAGTTGACCGGCCAGCAGTCTGAGAAAGAGATTCCCGCCCAAAAGGGAGGTTATTAAAATGCCCCATGTCCTTGTAGCCGGAAAAATTCACGATGCCGGACTCGCTATTCTGAAAAATGCGCCAGGTTTTACCTTTGACTTGGTTCATGAAGTCAGCGTCTCCAGCTATGCCCCTTTTATTCAGAACGCTGATGCCTTGCTGCTGCGTACGCAACCGTTGACCAGCAAAGAGATCGCGCAGGCTGCAAAACTGAAAATCGTTTCACGGCACGGCGTCGGATATGACGCGGTTGATCTGCCCGCGCTGAATGAAAGGTCGATTCCGCTGACGATTGTCGGTGACGTCAATTCACTTTCCGTGGCAGAGCACACTCTTTCAATGCTGATGACCCTGGCGAAACAGCTGCGCGTATACGATGAGAATATGCGGTCAGGGCAGTGGAATTGCAGAAACAGTTTTTCAGCCATTGAGTTAGCGGGTCGCACGCTTTTTATTCTTGGTTTTGGCCGTATCGGACGTGAAGTTGCTCGAATGGCACGCTGCTTCAATATGAAGGTAGTGGCTTACGATCCCTTTATTCCTGCTGATCTATTTACTGATTCGGGTGTACAGCAAATAGAACAAATTGAAGAAGGTCTTAAAATCGCCGATGCCGTTACGGTGCATTTACCGCTGAGCGACACCAAGCCGCTGATAGGCCGAAAAGAACTGGCATTGTTGAAGCCGAGCGCCATTGTCATTAATACCGCACGCGGCGGAATTGTCGATGAAGCCGCTCTGATTGAAGCGTTGAACAATGAACGTTTGGGGGAGCCGGACTGGATGTATTTAGTGAGGAACCGCCTCCATCCTCCTCACCTTTATTACATGCTTCTTATCGCTTATTGCTGAGTCCGCACTCTGCTGGGTTGACACAGGAAGCGGCAATGCGGATGTCCGTCTCTGCGGTAAATAATATAATTAATTACTTCAACGGAACGCTCGAAGAGAATTTAATTGTCAATCATCGAGAAATAAATAAAGCCGGCATTGTTTAAGTCCTTTTAATTAGTCTGAACATCACTGACCTTACAGGAAATAATATTATGAAAATTGCCGTATTAGGTGCAGGTCGCATCGGGAATGTCCATGCGTCGAATGTCGCTGCACATTCAAAAGTCGAGTTAGTTGCCATTGCCGATCCTTTTATTGAGAACGCCATTAAATTAACCGAAATATATGGCGGAAAAGCGGTTAAAGATCCGATGGAGTTAATCGAAGATGATTCCATTGATGGCATTGTTATCGCGACGCCGACCGATACTCACGTTGATTTAATGCTGAGCGCTGCCCGAAAAGGGAAAGCCGTGCTGTGCGAAAAGCCGGTCGATCTGAATTTAGAACGGGCCAAGATTGCGTGTGAGGAACTCAAAAATCTCGATGCGACAGTGATGATTGCGTTTAATCGCCGTTTTGATCCCAGCGCCAGCGAAATTCATCAAGCCATCGCCAACGGTGAAATTGGTGAACTGCATCAAATTATGATTTCAAGCCGCGATCCCGGCTTCGCCTCAATGGATTATTTGCGTCACTCTGGCGGTATTTTTCGCGACATGACCATTCACGATTTCGATATGGCGCGCTGGTTATTGGGCGAAGAGCCGATTGAAGTGTATGCCTCCGCCAGCCGCATGTTGGAACCTGCGCTGGAAGCGCTCAATGATTACGACACGGTGATGGTGCAGATGACGACCCGCTCTGGCAAACAGTGTCATATCAACTGTAGTCGCCAGGCCGTTTACGGCCATGACCAGCGTATCGAGGCATATGGATCAGCAGGCATGTTGATGAACGATAACCTGCGCCCTTCTACTGTTCGTCGTTACAACCAAAATGCCACCGATTCTCGTTCACCTTTGGTGCATTTTTTCCTGGAGCGTTACGCCGATGCTTACCGAAAAGAGATGGATGCATTCGTCAATATGATCGGTCAGCCAAAAGCCGTTCCGATTACGCCTTTCGACGGTTATATGGCACTTAAACTGGCTGAATGCGCTCAGCGCTCAGTGGAAAGCGGTAAGCCTGTAAAAGTCGAAGTGTAAAAAGAGCGAACTGCGAGAAACATGATGAAAAAGATAGGCGTAGGGATTATCGGAACCGGATTTATGGGGCTTTCGCACGCGCTTGCCTACCGGGCAGCTGCGGGCATCTTCCCCGGTGAAGTCTCACCGGAGTTGATTTGCGTGGCGGATATTGAGGGTGCTGCGGCAGAGAAAGCGGCTCAGCGTTTTGGCTTTCGTCGCCATACCGATGACTGGCACACATTGATTAACGATCCTGATATCGATGTTGTCTCCATCACAACACCCAATCGTTTTCATCTTGAACAGGCGCTGGCCGCTATCAAAGCCGGAAAACACGTGCATTGCGAGAAGCCGATAGCGCCGGGCAGTCAGGATGCGGCAATCATGACGGAAGCGGCGGAAGCAAAAGGTGTCGTTACTCAGGTCGGTTTCAATTATCTGAAAAACCCCATGCTCAAATTGGCGAAAGAGATGATTGAGCAAGGTGAGCTGGGCGATATTGTTAGTTTTCGCGGCATTCATGCAGAAGATTTTATGGCATCACCGCTTACGCCTTGGTCGTGGCGCCTTGATCCTTCTGGTGGAGCAGGCGCGGTGGCGGATCTCGGTAGCCATATTGTCTCAATGGCACGCTTCCTGCTGGGGCCGATCGTCGCCGTCAATGCTGACCTGGAAACCGTCATTAAAAGCCGCCCAACGTCATCCGGTGCAGCGGAAAAGCGTGCGGTCGAAGTGGATGACATTGCTCGCCTGACGGTTGAATTTGCACGGGGTTGTAAAGGCAGTATTGAAGCGAGTTGGGTGGCAACCGGCCGCAATATGCAGCTGGGTTTCGAAATTTACGGCACGCGGGGTGCATTGCATTTCACTCAGGAGCGCTTTAACGAGTTGCATTTTTACCGTTCAGAAGGCAATAGCGGTCATCATGGTTTTCAACGAATCGAAGCTGGGCCAAAACATGCCCCTTACGCGGCATTCTGCCCTGCTCCCGGACACCAACTCGGCTTTAACGATCTTAAAACCATCGAGATCGCTGAGTTTCTGCGTGCCGTTGCAGGTCAGCCCGTTGCCGGGCCCGATTTCCGTGAGGCGTGGGAAATTCAGAAAGTGATTGATGCCGCTGTAGCCTCATCCAGAGAAAAGCGCTGGATGATTTTGTAAACGTTGCCCGTATAAACCTGCCTCCTGTTGTTTAAGGAGGCAATTTTATAACTCCTCACATTACTTCACCTTCGTGTGGCTTTAGGAGTGAGCGATATGAATAAGTCCTGCGCGACAGAAATCGAGACTGCCAGTGATGCACTGATTCGGCATTTCAAACTTATCGCCCGAATCGAAGGCGTCTCGCAGCGAGATCTTCAGTGGCATTTAATGGAACGCTATGTAAATACCTGGCTGACCCAGCAAGGTCGCTTCCATATTCTGTGTGATGTCTTGCCGAGCCTTAACCCATCGCGCAAAAGCGTGAGCTTCAATATCTCTTTGAAGATTATCGGTCTTGAACTCTCCTCAACTTTTTTCCGCTGACATTCCTGTTACCGGTGCCAGATGAGCCTTACGAAGCCTGGCGAATTTATCCGCAATCCCGCTTCGTTGATCCTGATAACGGCGCTGGGCAAACAACAAAACGTCAAAGCCTTCTGTTGCCTCACACTGTTTCAGACCGGTCTATTCTCTGCTGGGAAGGTCACTGTTTTATCTTTGACCCGCAGTTCCTACAGCCGCGAGCGTTCCAGGCAAAACAGAAAGAGATTAAACAAAAAGTTGAATACAGGGTTCGTCAAGGTATTGAGCTATGGGCTAACGCCAGTTGCAGCGCATTGTCTGCTTGAGACTTGTCAGGCAACACATTAATGCCCCGACAAACCACGCGAAAATTAAAACTAACGCACCTGCCAGCCTACAAATATTCAATTTTAAACAGGCTTCTGGCGCATTTAATTAGGGGTTAAAGCGACGGAATCTCTGCCATCGACAGCGGGTCGGATTAACACTGTTCAGCAACAGCAGTGCGTAGAAAATGGCTCGGTGGTGTTGTTCCGAGCCATTTTTCACATTAATTCAGTGACTACCAGCGCTGATGTACCCAAGGGGCGATCTTTTGCTGATAGAGCGTTTTAAGGGCTGTCATTGTTTCCTGATCCAGCGGGGCAAGATTGCTGGCCTGCGCGTTGGCCTCAGCCTGAGCCGGATTTTTTGCGCCGGGGATCACAACACTGACTGCGTCATCCATCAATATCCAGCGAAGCGCAAACATCGCCATGGTGACATCGCCTTTCACTAACTTGCGAATATCCTCTACAGCATCCAACGCTACGTCATAAGGCACCCCAGAAAAGGTTTCTCCCTTGTCAAACGCTTCGCCATTGCGGTTAAACGCCCGGTGATCGTCTGCGGAAAAAGCCGTATTCGCGTTCATTTTTCCCGTTAATAAACCTGATGCCAGCGGCACGCGAGCAATCACCGCAACATTACGCTTACGCGTTTCACGGAAGAAAAGTTCAGCCGGACGCTGCCTGAAAATATTATAAATAATCTGAACTGACGAAACGTTGGGATAGTCGATAGCCTTCAATCCTTCTTCAACTTTCTCAACGGAAACACCGTAGCTGCGAATTTTTCCCGCTGCCACCAGCTTATCCATGACGTCAAAGACCTCCGGCGTGTAATAGATTTCAGTCGGAGGACAATGCAGTTGAACAAGGTCTAACGAATCGACTTGCAGATTATTCAAAGAGCGCTCGACGAACGATTGCAGGTTGCTCTCTGTATAACCTTCGGCAACATGCGGAGAAAGACGTCGCCCGAGTTTGGTCGCCACAAACGGACGCTTGCCACCACGTTCGTTCAGGACTTCAGCAATGATTTTTTCGGAGCGGCCATCGCCATACACATCCGCGGTATCGATAAAGGTCATGCCCGCATCTAAAGCTGCATGCAGCGCGCTTTTTGCATCTTCATGAGAGACTTCGCCCCACGTTCCCCCAATAGCCCATGCGCCAAATCCAATTTCAGAAACGCGTTGTCCGGTCCGTCCAAAATTTCGATCTTTCATGAATCGTGTCCTCGTGATGTTCAGCTGAAGATGGGGAGGCGTTTTCCCACATGCGCAACGCCAATGAAAAAATAGACGTACTGACAGCAGCATAGCGTTAGCGCGTCGGGAGCGCTGGAGATAAAAAGAGAAATGCGATGAAAGGTCGCAACAACGAAAGATGTTTTTTCCCAGGCGAACTTACCGCGCCTATCAGGCCACGCTATAGCGGCTATTTCACCCTGCGCATAACCTTAGCGGGATCATTTATTAGCCTGGGGATAGCGGAAAAATTAACCTGAGTTCTTTTTACAGGGAAAGAGTCATGAAGATCCGTTGTTTATCGCTGTCACTGATGTTAGCGCTACTCTCAACTTCTGCGCTGTCTGCCGAATTGATTGTTGGCGACCAAAAGGGAATGCTCGCGCCGTCATGGAAGCCGCAGGCCAGTTGGAAAACCTCCCGTATAAACTGAGCTGGTATGAATTCCCGAATGCTGCGCCCTTGCTGGAGTCGCTTAATTCCAACCACCTGGATGCAGGCTTGGTGGGAGATGGCCCGCTTTCCTTTGCGGCGGCGGCTGGCGCAGAGATCAAAGCTATTCAGGCATCACAGTATCTGGGCAATGCCATCATTGTGAAAAAAGGAGCGGGATAAAAAATGCTGCTGATTTAAAAGGTAAAAAAATTGCTACCGTCAAAGGATCTTCCGGGCAGAACCTGGTGCTTAATGCCTTGAAGCAGGCAAACATTCCTGCTGACTCGGTTTCATTTATTTTCACTACGCCGGCAGAAGCCACGCTGGCACTA
Organism: Candidatus Pantoea bituminis; assembly: GCF_018842675.1. Lineage (NCBI taxonomy): Bacteria > Pseudomonadati > Pseudomonadota > Gammaproteobacteria > Enterobacterales > Erwiniaceae > Pantoea > Candidatus Pantoea bituminis. The sequence goes on along the minus strand of NZ_JAGTWO010000005.1, from coordinate 331,195 downwards.
GATAGCGGCGCAGTTGATGCCGTTGCCAGTTGGGAACCCTATGTTTCCTTCGCCGTCGCGCAATCTGGCGACCAGATCGCGGTGGATGGACGCGCCTTCCCTGTATCTAACTATTTAGTCGCGACTGATACCGCGATTGCCGACAAACGAGACTTACTGCAGGATTTTCGTCAGCGACTGGTTCTCGCCCGTGAATGGGGTGTTGCTCATCCTGAACAGTATGCGGCGGGAATCGCTAAGGTGCTGCGACTGCCTGAAAACGTAGCATTGAGTAAAGTGCAACGAGAAAATAATGCGCCCATCAGTGACATCGCCACTGTGCGCCGCCAGCAGCAAAACGCCATTGACACGTTTACGCGCACAGGGTTGATTAAGCCCGGCCTTAAGGCCGATCAGTTAATTGATGCCAGCTTTTTTGCCCAGCAATAAGGAAAATCAGCATGATGAATTTGGCGCTTTATCTGGATGCCGGTATTCACCAAGGCGGCTGGCGTCACCCGGATGCCGTCGCGAGCGGCGGCACCAACTGGCCACTCTATCGCACCGTGGCACAGCGCGCTGAAGCGGCGAAGTTAGATATGATTTTTGTCGCCGACAAGCTGGCGATCGATGATATCTACGGCGGCGATCTGAGCAAAACCGTTCACAGTCGTCAGGTAGGCTGGGCCGAGCCCTTGACGCTGCTGGCAGCGCTGGCGGCTGTTACTGATCGCATCGGCTTGGGTGGCACAGTTTCATCCTCCTATTCCGTGCCTTACAGCACCGCCAGAATGCTGGCGAATATTGATCATATCAGCGGAGGCCGTGCCGCCTGGAACGTCGTTACTTCGTTAAGTGATACCGAAGCGCGTAATTTCGGCAGGGAAAAACACTATTCTCACGCGGAGCGTTACGCGCGCGCAGAAGAGTATATTGCGCTGATGAAAGCGTTGTGGGACAGCTTTGAAGAAGATGCGATCATCATTGATAAAGAGAATGCACAGTTCGCTTCACCCGAAAGCTTTCACTATATCAATCACCACAGCGACGCGTTTGATGTGCGCGGTCCGCTGAATGTTCCCCGCCCACCGCAGGGACATCCGGTGTTGATTCAGGCGGGGGTATCAGAAGCTTTCACTGAGCTGGCAGCAAAACAGGCTGAAGTGTTGTTTGTGGTGCAGCCAACCCGCGAGCGCGCCCAACAGTTTTACGCCACACTGAAAGAGAAAGCGCAGACAGCGGGACGTCAGCCCGATCAATTGCGCATCTTGCCGGGCATGGTTCCAGTGGTTGGCGAAACGCGCCGTGAAGCGGAAGAGTTGGATCGACATTTAAAATCGCTGATCACCACCGAGTCGGGACTGAGCTTCGTCTCTGCCAGCATGAACATTGATCTCTCGCAGTATCCTGCCGACGGACCGATGCCAGATTTGCGCGACCATATCACCGGCAGCAAAGGCCGTTTTCAGTATGTTATCGCTCAGGCGATTGAAGAAGGATTAACACTGGGAGAAATGGCGCGACGCTACGCAGAAAGCCTTTCTTTCCCTTCGCCGGTAGGCACACCCGATGATATCGCCGCGATGATGATCGACTGGTATCAATCCAAAGCCTGCGATGGCTTTGTCATATTACCGACCTATCTGAATAGTTCAGGCGATCTGTTTTTGGAGGAAGTGGTACCACGCTTGCAACAGGCTGGCGTGTTCCGCAAAGCGTATCCCGACGGCACGTTGCGCGATACGCTGGGGCTGGAAAAGCCGCTGAATCAGTTTAGCGTTTGATATTTGTAACCGTTTCGTCGCCGGGAAGCAGAGTCGCTTTCCCGGCGCTGTTGTGACGTTGCATGGGATATCACGACGCCCATGGCCTGTCATCATCATTCCCCGTAATGCATGCCTTCCAGTTTCATGCCGTCTGGATCGAGAAAAACACCGCGTAATAATCGGGATAATATTCACCGGCGGCATCAACAATGGTGACATTATTCTGCTCCAGCCAGGTCTGTAACTGATCAACATCCTGACGGCTATTAAGAGACCAGGCATAGTGATGAAAACCGGGATTACCCCGGCGATAGGGATTTTTCAAGCCCGGTTCATCAGCCTGATAGATCCATAATCGGGTCGTTCCGTCGCTCCATCCCATCGCCTGTGGCTTTTTATCCAGCACCTCAAAACCCAGGAAGGTCATTAATCCGTGATAAAAGTGTTGTGACGAAGCAAAATCGCTGACCGATAACACAATATGATCGACTGCGCGTACACGTGACATCTTACCTCCGCTCTTTTCTGACGCTTGATATTTAAGCGTAGACAATCACCCGCCATTCTTCATGAGGCGGCGCGGCTCGGTGTGATTTTAGCGTGATGAGATGTCAACGATGTGCAGTTTTTCACCGTATTGCGCGCGCTGTTTAATCGGCTGGCTGTTATCGGTAATGATGTGATCTATGCCTTGTAAGTCACAAACATGCGAAAGCGCGCGGTAGCCAATCTTGCTGCTGTCAGCCAACACCACGGTCTGCTCTGCCGCGCGGATCATCGCCTGCTTCACTGGAATTTCCACGGTGTTGATATTGGTTAAGCCACGTTCATAGTGCACGCCTTCGGCACCCAAAAACGCCCAATCAACATGCATGCTGTCGATTTTACTGATCGTATCCTGTCCAACCAGCGTATAGACGTTGTCCAGCATCAATCCGCCGGCAACGTGTAACGTAATGTCTGGATATTGGCTAAGCGTAAACGCGGTATAAATATCGTTGGTCAATACCGTCAGGTTCTTCTTCTCTTTTAACGCCAGCGCAAGTTCGTATACGCTGGAACCGTTATCCAAAATCAACGACTGACCATCCTGAACCAGGCTGGCAGCGTAATGACCAATAGCGCTTTTTGCCTCGCCATTCATCTGCCGCCGCACACTGTAGGGCGTGTCCGCATGGCTGGATGAAGCCACAGGCAGCAAACCACCGTGCGTGCGCATCACTTGTCCACTCTGTTCCAACCGTGAAAGATCGCGGCGAATGGTAGAGCTATCAACCCCAAATTGCGCCGACAGTTCACCGGCGTTGAGATATCCCTTCTCGTTGATCATTGCAAGAATCTGGTTACGTCGCTCAGCCGCTGTCACCTGTTCACTCCATTAAATACACACATTCGTGCATATCATGCCTGTTTTTAACTTTCACGTCACTACGCTCCGCACTCCTGACGCCTGCCAACGGCTATTTTTTCATAGCCATAAGTTTTTCGCTTGAAAACAGGCATTTACTGCACGAATTCGTGCAATGTATGTTGTCTCCTGTCTCATTAACCAGGAATGACGTATGACCACTCTGAGTGAATACGAAAAAGATATTCTTCAGCAACCGGACGCGCTGCGCGATCAGCTCAATTACCCGCTACCCGCTGAGCTTCACCAACTTGACCTGCATCGCTATGACCGAATTGTATTGGCTGGCATGGGCTCATCTGATTACGCCTTGATCCCCATTGAACGCGCATTAATTGCGCGCGGTTTACCGGTATGGCGCATTGATGCCGGCCGCCTGCTGGATATGCCCGATCTGATAACCGCCAACACGCTGCTGTGGATGACATCGCAATCGGGTATGAGTGGTGAAGTGGTTAAGCTGCTGGATATCATCACGAAACCGCTGACGCTGATTTCAGTAACCAACGACATCACCAGCACGCTGGCTCAGCGCGCTGACATTTTGGTGGAGTTGCGCAGTGGCGATGAAGCCACCGTCAGCGCGAAAAGTTACCTCAACACGCTGGTCGCCAGCTATCGCATCCTCGCCGCTCTGACGGGCGAAGCGGAGCAGCCGCTAACAGACAAAGTGGCTGCGCATCTAAACAATATTGCTGAGCGGGTGAGTCAACAGGCGCAAATCCAGCCGATCGTGACCCCTTTCTTTCTGCGTACTCAGCCACGTTTGGCCATGATTGGTATCGGTGCCGATGCGGCAACCGCCATGACCGGTGCGCTGATCACCAAAGAATCGTCAAAAGTCAGTGCAGAAGGCTTTATCGGCGGCGAGTTCCGGCATGGTCCGATGGAAACCTCCGGCAAGCAGATGACTGCCCTGCTGTTTGGTAATGGCAGCGAACCAACGCTGATTCAGTTAGCTGAAGATTTGCAGCGCAACGGCACGCACGTGGTCACTGTCGGTCCACGCGCTTACGCAGGCAGTGAACTGCTGGAAACGCCTGACGATGAGCTGCTGCGTTTAGTGTGCGCCATGCTCTTTGTGCAGCACCTGACCGTCGCGCTGGCACGCGGCAACGGCATGGTGCCCGGCGAATTCCTCTACGGTAAAAAATAACGGTAACGTTATGACCAATTCTGCTCGCCTGCTGCGCGCAGGCATTGATATGGGCGGCACCGGCACACGATTCATCCTGCTGGAGGGTCTGCGCGAGGTGGCGGCGTTAACGGTGCCTACCGCAGAGTTTGATGCGATCCCGCAATCCAGACGCAGCGATGAACTGGTCAGTCGGTTGCGGCAGCTCTGTCCGGCGGACGGGCAGATTATTTCGCTGGGCATCGGTGCCAGTGGACCGGTTAATAACCGCAGCGGTGTGATTGAAAACAGTGACACGCTGGCCTGTTTCTCATTTTTTCCGCTGCTCGACGAGCTGCAGCAGCGTTTAAACGTGCCTGCCGCCATCGATAACGACGCGGTGGTTGCGGCACTGGGCGAGTTTCACGCCGGGGCGGGTGTGGGAAGTCAGCGCATGTTGATGGTCACACTCGGCACCGGTATTGGCGTGGCGTTACTGGATAAGGGCCAGCCGTTTCGCACAATCGATGGCCGCCATCCTGAAGCGGGTCATATTCCTGTCTCAGGCAGCACACATCGCTGTTACTGCGGCGTCACGGGGTGTTGGGAAACGGAGGCGTCACGCGGTTGGCTACAACAGGCTTTGCTGCAACTGCTGCCAAATCTTCACTGGCCACAACTCACGGTTAAGCGACTTGATGCACTTAGCACGGACGATCCTCGCGTAGCCGCAATTTTAAGCGAGTACGGTGGCCGCGTGGGACGAGGGCTATCCACCCTGCTGGCACTTTATGGCCCCGATCTTACCGTGCTTAGCGGCAGCGCTGCGCGTTTGCTGCCGCTGTTTCGCCCGAGTTTAGATACGGCTCTGCAACGCGCCAGCGGCTACCACCTCTCTCCACAGATTATTTCATCTTCTCTCGGCGATGCGGCGGGCGCGCTGGGAGCGGCATTACTGCCAACGATCAGGGAACCCGTTAAACGCTCGTAAAACCATAATCGCGCACCATAGCGCGGCCTGGGCTGATGGCGTTCACCTGCATCAGCCATTATTTCACCTGTTTTTGGAGTGTCAGAATGAAAAGACGCGTCACCCTGCAGCTCAGCGGATGTCTGGCCGCGCTGCTGATTTCCGGCTATGCCAACGCCAAAACGGAATTAAGCGCACTGTTTATGTCACAGTCTGCTTATAGCGAAAGCGATATTCGCGCCATGACCGCCGATTATGAAAAGGCGCATCCTGATGTAACGATCAATCTTGAATTTGTCCCGTACGAAGCGCTACATGACAAGATCGTTGCCGCGCGTGGCGCGGGCAGCAACGGCTATGACGTGGTGTTATTCGACGATATGTGGCCAGCAGAATTTAACCGTTTTAACCTGTTGAAAGATGTCTCCAGCCACTTCACGCCAGATGTCAAAAACAAGATTTTTACCGGTGCCCTGAATACGGTTACCTGGAAAGATAAGCAGTACGGTATGCCGTGGATCCTCGACACCAAATACCTTTATTACAACAAAGCGATGCTGGCAAAAGCGGGGATTACCACGCCGCCAAACAGTTGGCAGCAGGTGATGGAACAATCGCAGCTGCTCAAGCAGAAAGGCATTGTTAACTATCCGCTGGTCTGGAGTTGGTCACAGGCGGAAGCCTTGGTCTGTGATTACACCACCATGGTTTCTGCCTTCAAAGGCGATTTCTATCAAGATGGCAAGCTGACCTTTAACGCGCCGGGCGCCTTAAAAGCCGTGACCTTTATGAAAGATTCGCTGGATAAAGGCGTGACCAACCCAAACTCCAACGAGTATCTGGAAGAGGATGTGCGCAAGGTCTTTTCCAACGGCGATGCCGCCTTCGCGCTTAACTGGACTTACATGTACAACCTGGCCAACGATCCGAAGCAGAGTAAAGTCGCTGGCGATATTGGCATCATGCCTGCACCGGGTGATGCGCCAGGTGAAGTGGCGTCCATGAACGGTTCCATGGGTTTGGGCGTAACCCAAACCAGCGGACATCCCGATCAGGCGTGGGATTACATAACCTATCTGACCTCGCAGCCGGTGCAGAACCATTATGCCCGTCTGAGCCTGCCTATCTGGAAATCATCCTATCAGGATCCGGCGGTGCGTCAGGGCCAGGAAGCGTTAATTGATGCGGCTGACAAAGCGCTAAACGTGATGTTAATGCGCCCGATTATTCCTGATTACTCGCGCCTTTCGAACATGCTGCAGCAGCATCTTCAGCAGGTTTTGCAAGGTCAGGAGACGCCAGAAGCGGGAATGCAGGCATTGACACAAAGCGCGTCGCGCCTTCGGTAAGGACTTTTCATGCTCAGTTTGCAACAACGTGAGCAGCGTCAGGCATGGGTGCTGTTGGCACCCATGTTACTGGTGATGTTTCTGCTCACCGGTTGGCCGCTGTTCCGCACCATCTGGCTTAGCTTCACCGATGCGGCACTGATCGGGAGTGATGGCGCAGCTAACCTGATTGGCTTCGATAACTATTTATATGCACTGACCGACCCCGATTTTGTCGCCTCTATTGGCCGCACGCTTTATTTCACTGTGGTCTCAGTGGTGATTGAAGGCGTGATCGGCGTGCTGGTCGCGCTGCTGCTCAACCAGCGCTTTTATGGCCGTAATGTCTTGCGAGTGCTGGTGATTCTACCGTGGGCGCTGCCGACCATCGTCAATGCAATGATGTGGCGACTTAATTTCAATCCCGATTACGGCAGTATCAATGCCCTGCTTACACAGCTTGGCGTAATGGATCATTACCGCAGTTGGCTCGGTACGCCTACCTCGGCGCTCAATGCCGTGATGCTGGCGGATATCTGGAAAAACTATCCACTGGTTACGCTGCTGGTGTTGGCAGCAATGCAGTCGATTCCTGAAGATCTTTATGAAGCTGCACGTCTGGATGGCGCATCGGCGCTGCGGCGGTTTCGGGCCATTACGCTGCCCGCTATCGCTGGGCCGCTGAGTGTTGCGCTGGTATTGCGCACTATCGACGCCTTCAAAATCTTCGACATTATTTATGTGATGACGCGTGGCGGCCCGGTGGACAGCACCAAGACCTTGAGTTTCTTTGTCTATCAAGAGTCTTTTAGCTATCTGCGTGCTGGCAGTGGTGCGGCTTACGCCATTTTAATGACGTTGATGTGTAGCCTGCTGATCGCCATTTATATGTTGATGCTGCTGCGTCAGCGCCGCCGGAGTAAAGTCAGTGAAACGTAAAATCCGCGCTGTTTTGCGCTATGCAGCCGCCATGCTGGTGGCGCTCTCTATCCTCGCACCGATGGTCTGGCTGTTTTTAATGAGCGTCAGCTCAACCGCCGATTTAACGCGCCTTCCGCTGGAGTGGTTGCCACGTCACTGGGACTTCTCGCGTTACGCCCGGCTGGTGTCACTGGCACCCGACCAGCCCGGTGTGCTTTTTTACACGCGCTACTCAACAGCCTGCTGGTGGCGTGTGGCGCAACGGCGGTATCGCTGTTACTGGCGATCCCGGCAGCATTCAGCTTCTCACGCTATCCTGGCCGTGACGGCTGGTTGTTCGCAAGTTTGGCGATCTACATGGTGCCGCCGGTGGCATTTGTGCTGCCGCTCTACTTTGTATTGCAACATCTCAACCTGTTGAACACGCATATCGGCCTGATTCTGGTCTATTGCTCATTGATACTGCCGTTTCTGACCTGGATGTTGAAAAATCAGTTCGACACCTTGCCCCAGGATATTGAGCAAGCGGCACGGTTAGATGGTCTGCGCTTCTGGCAGGTTTTGCTGCGCATCACGTTACCGTTAGCAAAACCGGTGCTGGGCGCGTCGGCTCTGTTTGGCTGGCTGCTGGCGTGGGACGAATTTTTCTATGCCCTGCTCTACACCAGCAGCATTGATGCACAAACGCTACCGGTGACTATTGCCGGTTTCACCGCCGGGCGCGCCACCGATGACGGCCTGATTGCCGCGGTGGGCATCCTCGCCTCATTACCTCCGTTGTTGATCGCCATCGTGCTACAAAAATCGCTGGTCAGTGGGCTAGCGAGCGGCGGCAGTAAAGGTTAGCGAAACATTTTTTGGAATCTACGATTATGGCAAGAGTTGAACTGGTACAAGTTTCCCGCCGTTACGGCAAACAGACAGTATTACAGCCGCTGGATCTGACCATTCCCGACGGCAGTTTTACGGTGTTGGTTGGCCCGTCTGGCTGCGGAAAATCAACGTTACTGCGGTTGCTGGCTGGACTGGACAGCGTCTCTGATGGCGCAATCTTGATGGATGATCAGCAGATAAACGATCGCGATCCAGCCGATCGTGATATCGCCATGGTATTTCAGAGCTATGCGCTTTATCCCCATCTGACCGTGGCGGAAAACCTGGCGTTTCATATGCAGGTTAAGAAGATCAAACGCAGTGAGCAACAGGATAAAATTACCCGTATTGCCGCTATTCTCGGGATAGATAAGCTGCTGGGTCGTTATCCGCGCGCGTTATCTGGCGGTCAACGTCAACGCGTGGCGATGGGTCGCGCCATGGTGCGTAATCCGCAGGTTTTCCTGTTCGATGAGCCGCTCTCTAACCTGGATGCGCAACTGCGCATGGAGCTGCGAGCAGAGATTAAATCCCTTCATCAGCGATTCAAGACCACCATGGTGTATGTTACGCACGATCAGGTTGAGGCGATGACGCTGGCAGACCAAATTGTGGTCATGCGTGAAGGTGTGATTGTGCAACAGGGCAGCCCGCTGGAAATTTACGATCGCCCTGTGGACACCTTCGTGGCACGCTTTATCGGCTCACCGCCCATGAACTTGCTTGAGGCACAGCTGGTTTCTCGTGAGGGGATCCCGGGCGTTGCCTGTGGCGAATATTGGTTGCCTTTACCCGCCAACTGGCGTGACGCCGCCATGCACCAGGGAGATAAACCGGTGCTGATGGGGGTTCGCCCTCATCACTTTCATCTGGCAGATTCGCCCGCCTTACCCGCCACCGTGAAGCTGGTGGAAGTCACAGGAGAATCCAGTTTGCTGCATCTTGACTGGCAAGGCTTGCCGCTGCATGTCCAGCTCGCTGGCCGCATAACCGCACAGCCGGGTGAAAAACTGTCGTTGGCGATTGATCTCTCACATTTGCATCTGTTCGATAAAGAAAGCGGTAAACGGTTGTAGCGTAGGCCGCAGCGAGCGACGGAGGCGAAAACCGCTCGCTGCGCCCTTTCGAACCTTTACTTCATTCCCTCGCTCGCCGCTTTAGCGATGGCAATTTCATTCGGATTAGCGGATCCGCTGACGCCCACCGCGCCGATAATCTTTTCCTGCCACACCACCGGCGAGCCGCCGCCCAGCGGGATTACGCCCGGTAATGTCGCGATAGCCGGTTCTTTGCCATTGGCGCGATCCATATATTTGTCTGTTGGTGTGCGATACAGCGCGGCGGCGCGACCTTTTAAGATTGAAGAATCAATACAGCCTGCGGGCGCGTTGTCCATGCGCTGAAAGGCCAAAAGTTGACCGGATTGATCCAGCACCGCAATGCAGACATTGGCATTCAATGCGTGCGCTTTTTCCTGAGCGGATGCGATCAGCTTTTGCACATCGCTTTGCGTCAAAATGGTTTGCGTTGTGGTCGCCTGCGCCGCAAAGCCACTCATCACACCCGCGCCGAGCAGCAGCGCAAGGGCGAACTTTTTGTTCACGATACGTTTTAAATTTCTGGTCATAACAAAACTCCTGTCTTAACGAGGGGCCCGGCTGCGGCCCGTCAGATTATGCTCGCCGACGGCGTAGCGGAAAGAATGCCCATAACAACACCAGCACTATCCCTGCCACCCCGCTCCAGGCAAGCCCGGCGGCGTGGCGTACAATCCAGCTGCCGCTCTCGCCATGAAGCGTTTCTTCAACCTGTTGCAGGGTTATGACGTGTTGAGGATTGCCAAACGTGACGGAAACATAATTCGCCACTTTCGCCAGCTCCTGCTGAGTGAACTGATGTTCAAAAGCGGGCATAAAGGCATGACCCGCAGGCATGTCACGGTTGATGCCTTCAGCGATAATCATGATCAAATTGGCGGGATCGTCAGCGGCCACCGAGGACAACCCCACCAGCGACGGATAAGCGTGTTGATCATCGCGCGTGCCACGTCCATCACTGGCATGACAGCTGGCACAAGCGCCATTATAAAGCTGTGCGCCACTCATCTGCTGACTCGACACGTAATCCTCGATGCTGTCACGCATGCCTGTTTCAATGGCCGAAACAGGCGTAGCGGCAGGGGGTTTTAAGGGCTGCCGATTAATACCGCCTGTTGCAGGAAGCTGCTTCAGGTAACGGGCCATCGCGTACAGATCGCTGCTCTGTAAGCGTGAGAAGGATTTTTCAATCGCGGTGCCCATTTCGCCTCCCGCTACGGCTTTACCGTGCAACACGCCGGTGCGCAGATAGGTCACGATCTCCGCTTCGCTCCAGCTGCCGATGCCAGCTTCAGCATCGGGTGTGATGTTCGGCGCGGTCCAGCGGCCCACCTTGCCGCCAGCCAAAAAATGTTCGCCCTGTTCGGCCATCATTCCGTTGCGTGGCGTGTGGCAGGTTGAACAGTGCGCCAGCGTTCGCACCAGATATTCACCCCGATCAACGCTGCCCGCGGCGGCATCGCTGCCTTTCACCGCAGATTGATCGAGGAACATCAGATTCCACATCGCCATCACCGGGCGAAATGAGAAGGGAAAGGGCAAGTCGGTTTTTGTCGCGGGATGATCGTCAGCGGCTACGCCATTCATGAGATAGGTGTAGAGCGCCCGAATATCATCATCTGACATCCCGGCAAAGGCGGTATAAGGCATGGCAGGGTAAAGATAATGATTGCCGGGCGCTTTGCCTTCACGCATCACGCGGGTGAAATCCGCCAGACTGTATTGACCAATGCCAGCGGTTTTCGATGGCGTAATGTTGGAACCATAAATCATGCCCATCGGCGATTGAATGCCGAAGCCGCCGGAGAAGGGTTTGCCGTTTTCCGGGTTGTGATGGCAAGCCGAGCAATCACCTGCAATCGCCAAATACTCACCGCGCTGAATCAACGTTTGCGTGGCGTCGGCAAGGCTGGCAGCGCTGAAAAGCAGTGAACAGACCGAGAAAAGCGCGTAGATGACCTGTTTCATCGCGTCAGATCTCCCGAATAATCGTATCAGCAAGGCGAAGCGCCAGCGCGATACCTGTTAGCGTTGGGTTGACCGTTGCCGACGTCGGCATTACGCCGGTGGTGGCCAGAAACAGATTGGGATGATCCCAACTGCGGCACTCGCTGTTGACCACCGAGTTTTTGGCATCGTCGCCCATGATGGTGGTACCCATGATGTGATACTGATTACGCCAGCCGGTTGGCGCTTCAATAACCTCCCCGTTGAATGCCTGAAGGAAGTTAGCGAAATCGTGGTAAGCCTGAGGGCGCATGCCGCGCACGTAGCTGTCGAGCTGGTAATTGACTTTTAACATCGGCAAGCCGATGGCATCCCTGCGGTCGTAATTGGGCACGACGCGGTTAGTGGGAACCGGTAAGGTTTCACTCATGGTGCTGATATTCATGATGCGTGAGGCGCGGTCAAAAATGGCGTCATCCAGCGCTTTGCCCATCAAGCCTTGCTTCAGCAGCGGAGCGGTGACATCCACGTTGGGGACTAAATTACGCAGTGAATAGCGAATAGCAGAGTGCTGTGCGCGGCTCGGTTCATCGCGACGATTAGCGATAGTGCCGTGTTGCACCGAACCGCGCCCAGTCCACAGCGGCTCATCAGCGAGAAACGTCAGGCTTAAACCGGTGTGATCCATCAGATTACGGCCAACCTGATCGGAGCTGTTGGCTAACTCGTTCATCAGCAGCAGCTTCGGCGTTTCGAGGCCATGCGCCGCAACGATAAACACTTTCGCGGTTAATCGGGTATTGCTGCCATCTGGCTTGCGATAATGCAGCGCCTCAATACTGTTTTTTGCGCCCTGCTCAAATTTCCAGGCTACGCATTCAGTACGCAGTTGCGCGCCCAGCGCCACCGCTTTATCAACGTGCATATCGCCGGAATACATCGCGCCAATCGGGCAGATCGGTTCGCAATTGTTATTCCCTGCGCAGGCGGGACGTCCATCATAAGGGCGTGAAACGCGACCATGCGGCTCGTGGATCACCTGATAACCCATCGGGCCAAGTTTGGCCTGCATGCGCTGCACCATATAAGGCTTGGCTTCAGGCGGCAGCGGATAGGCTGCGGATCGAGGCGGATAGTGACCGCGCCCTTGCCCGCTTTGATCTTCATCAGCGGTGCCCACCACGCCGACTTCGCGCTCGGCTTTTACATACCAGGGTTCCAGTTCGCTGTATTCAAAAGGCCAGTCACGCCCGACGCCATAGACGCTTTTCAGCTTGAAATCATTGGGCAGTAATCGCCAGCAGGCCGAGGCCCAATGCCGTGTACTGCCGCCTGCCACCCGCAGGGTGCTGGTGACATACTGAAAATCGTCGTCACCTTGTGCCTCAACGTAACCCTCGGTATAGCTGTTTGGTGCCCAAGGCAAATTGGGATACGGCGCACACCAGTTGCGTTTACTGGCGCCGTTGCGGTAATTCTCTACCACTTTCCAACGAGGAATGTATGGCCCCGCTTCTAACATAATCACTGATTTCCCGGCTTTAACCAGCTGGTAGGCTGCATTTGCGCCCAAGGCTCCCGAGCCGATAATCACGACATCAGCATCAAATTCACGCATCTTTATTCCTGGTTTTGTCTGTTCTTATTGTTTGGCAATCATCGCTTCGGCTTCTGCCAGCGTGCTGGCTTTTCCCTGTACCATTAATAACCACGGCGCTTCCGGCTCTCGAATGTGATTCGCTGCGGCGGGCGAGCGATCGCCCCAGTCACGAATCGCGGCGGGCATCGCAGGGGCCGTTACGCCAGCCGGCACCTCGGCCCAGTAATCCTGGCCCGAACGCGCATAGCTGGGCCGAAGGGTGTGATTGCGGGTTGGCTCATACATCAGTGCGGAAAGAAAAGTAACGAAATGCGCATCGTCCACCGCTTTCACGGTGGAGGGTTGACCGGTGTAGCCGAGATACCAAGGTGAAACGATGCTGAGCGCCGTTTTAACATCCTGATCGTCCAGGCTCGCCACCAGCCGCTCGCGATCGTCACTTTTCAACGTCGTTAGGTTAGAGAACAGCCGGGTAAGATGAGCCGGAAAGTTTTTATCCTGCTGACACAGTAACGCCCCCAGCCGCGCCGTAATATTGGCATCAAGGCCACGCCGTCCGGTGAGTAATTCACTGACACGTTGCAGTTGCGCGACGTGGCTATCTGGCTCGGAGGCGATCATTTCGGCGTTCAGCGGCATCGACAAGATCACCGGAGCCGCCACCATTAGCTGTAAAAAATGCCGTCTGTCCATTTCGATCTCCGCTATCCGGCGTTCAGGACGCTGAGGGCACCTTTCGCTGCTTCTGCATCCACGTTGCCGTCTGGCGTACTGACACCAATCGCACCCACCAGCACGCCCTGAATGATCACCGGCTCGCCGCCTGGCAGCGGAACCACCGCCGGATTGCCCAGCAGCGCGACATTACCGGCCACCACTTTTTGCTGGAAGCTTTCAGTCGGCACACCAAACGCAACCGCGGCATGCGCTTTCTTCGGTGCCAGTTCACTGTTAGCCAGCGTTGCGCCATCCAATCGGTCGTAACTCAGCGTTTGCCCCGCCGCATCAACCACGGTGACAACACCGCCCAGGTTATGGCTGCGAATAATCTGTTCGGCTTTGCCGATCAGCTGTTGCGCCTGTTGGTGATTCAGGGTTGATATTTGCGTAATGGGTTGTGCGGCGTGAGCGACAGCACAAAGCAGCCCGCCGCACAGCAATGCTAGCGATTTCATATATTCACCTGCGAAGTAGAAAGGGAAATTAAGCGCGCCTGGTCAGGATCTGGCGAAGCGGCGTTGGATAAGGTAATCGAGGCTCCATTTGCCGCTGCCGTTGAGATAAAGCAGCAGGAATGCGGCGGCGCAGGAGATGTTTTTCAGCCACACCATCAAATGGGCATGGCTGAATCCCTGATAAAACAGAAACCCCGCCACGACGGAGAAGATCGCCATGAAGACTGAGGTAAAGCGGGTAAGAAATCCCAGTGCAATGGCGGCGCCTCCGCCGACTTCAAGCAGAATCACCAGCGGCAAGAAGAAACCCGGCACCTGGTTGTCTGCCATCTGTTGCAGGTTGTCGCTGTAGTGCGAAATTTTGTCGAGGCCAGACGTAAAAAACAGCCCCACGGCCATGACCCGACACACTGCATTTAAAAGATCGTTTGAACATTTCATGACGTGACCAATTTGATGCAAAGTTGTTAAATTTATGCACGAATGAATCTGTGCATTTCGTTTAATCCACCTTGTGCGTTAACGGTCATATAACCGTTTTTCGCTGGCGGCGATGCTTAACCTAACGCATAACTTGCTGAGAAAAAGAGTAAAATATTTTCCTCAGATTTTATGGCTTCGGTTTTATTTGAAGAAAGTCACAAAAAAATTTGGATGTTAAATCAGGATCAAAGCCGCTTGAATCCGCTGCTAAATTTTTAACAAATCGATCGACCTCGCGTCGTCAGTGCCTTTCGCTGCTGTTTAGCAGAGACATCAAGCGCGATGAAGCGGCGCATAAGCCCTTCGTTGACCCAACCTATTCCCGTGGGGAATATATTGATAAGTAAATGGGAATACTTTTTATCGTTTGAAGCTGCCAGGATGAGGTAAATCTATTCGGGAGAGACAACATGGCTTATCGGTTTTTAGTCACCACCAGCGCGCTCGGCCAAGGTGGCGTTACGCTGCTGGCTGAAGCGGGTTGTCAGGTGGATTACCTCGACAATCCCAACGATGCACAAGAAGTGGAACAGCGCATGGCCAACGTGCCTTACGATGCCGTGATTTCGCGCACCGTTAATTTAACGGCTAAAGCGATCAACGCCTGTGCTTCGCTGAAAGTGATTTGCAAACATGGTGTTGGCGTAACCAATATTGATGTTGCTGCCGCCAGCGAGCGTGGTATTCCGGTATTAACCACGCCCGCAACCAACGCGCAATCCGTCGCTGAATTAACCCTTGCGCTGATGCTCAATGCCGCGCGTCGCTTGCCCTATTTTCAACACGAAGTGAATGCCGGACGCTGGACACGCAGCGGCGACGGTGAAGAGCTGCACGGCAAAACCCTGGGTTTAGCCGGATTTGGTGAGATTGGTCGCCGCGTTGCCCGCGCTGCGCAAGCTCTCGGCATGCAGGTGGCTTTTTTGATCCGGGCGTTAAGGCTGAAAATGGAGCAACCAATGTAACGCAGTGCGCCACGCTGGATCAGCTGCTGGCCTGTTCTGATGTGCTGAGCCTGCATTGTCCGGTGAATGATAAAACGCGCAACATGATCAATGCACAAACGCTGGCGCGTCTGCCGCACGGTGCCATTTTGATCAATACCGCCCGTGGCGAGCTGGTGGACGAAGTGGCGCTGTGTGAGGCACTGAAAAAGGGTCAACTGCGGGCCGCCGCGCTGGACACCGTGGCCAGTGAACCGCTGGCGGCTGATCACCCTTTCCGCGAACTTCCCCAACTAATTATCACACCACACATTGGCGGTTCCACTCCGCAGGCGCTGGATGCAGTGGCCTACAGCGCGGCGCATCAATGTCTGGCCTGGCTGGATGCACAGCAAATTAATGCGGCTGCCTGTGTAAATCCGCACGTTCTCAACAAGGAGTAAATCATGACACATCGTAGCGACTGGCCTGCTGGCTATTTCATTGGCGAACGCGGCCCACAAACGGACGCCGCCCTGGTTGATGCCTTCCGTAAACTGCCGGTGCCGAACATTGGTGATTGCATGGGCCGCAGCACCGCTGCGGTGGGGCTAACCGCCTATCATAACGATGCAAATTTAGTGCTATGCGGTCCGGCATTAACGGTAAAGGTGCGCCCGGGCGACAACCTGATGATTCACAAAGCCATTGAGATGGCGCAGCCGGGCGACGTTATTGTCGTCGAAGGTGCAGGCGATCTGACGCAGGCCTTGATAGGTGGCCTGATGCGCACCTCGGCGCAAACGCGCAAAATCGCCGGTTTTGTTATTGATGGTGCAATACGCGATCTGAATGAGTGGGCTGAAGGCGGTATTGCGGTTTGGGCGCGGGGTAATACGTTGCGTGGCCCGTCGAAAGAGGGGCCAGGAGAAGTTAATTCACGGGTGAGCTGCGCCGGTTTAGTGGTTTCGCCAGGCGATTTAATTGTGGGTGATGCCGACGGTGTGATTGCCATTCCGCACGATCAGCTCACCACCTTGCTGCCGCGTGTAGAAGCACATGCCCTGCGTGAAGCTAAAATTCGTGCCAGCAATCAATCTGGCACATCCGATCCTGAACGTTTTAACGCCATCCTGCGTGCCAAAGGCTGCCCAGTGTAATCGCCTAAAAACCCGTTTTTTACTGTGACAAGGCTTCTTAACCCCCAACGCCCCACTGCAACTACAGGAGATTTACCCATGCGGAGATTACTATGCAACGCGTTGCCCGTGTTAACCGTCGGATTATGGCTCAGCCAGCCGGTACTTGCTCAGGATGTGCTGCCCACGACATTACCGACTCAGGAAGATGCGCGACTCCAGCAGGTCGCAACCTCCAATCACGTCTGGAATGGCGTTACTGTCAGTCAGGATGGTCGGATATTCGCTTCGTTAACCCAATCCGAAGGCGCCGGCCCGCAACTGGTGGAAGTCGGTCAAAACGGTAAACTTACGCCGTTTCCTGATGAAGCATGGAATCGCTGGGATGAGAAAGATCCTGAGCATCATTTCCTGCACGTGAATGCCGCACGCTTTGGCCCGGAGGGTTATCTCTGGGCGATGGATGCGGGGAATAAAGGCATTGGCACCGGTGCACAAGCCGTTACTGGCGGTGCCAAGCTGGTCAAAATCGACATTAAAACGAAGCAGGTCGTGGCGAGCTGGGTGATTAAACCGCCCGTATTGAAAGCCACCAGCTATCTTGATGACGTTCGTTTTAATGGCGATTTCGCCTATATCACCGATCCAGGCGCGCCGGGATTAGTGGTGTTGAACCTAAAAACCGGCCAGGCGCACCGGGTACTGGACGATCATCCTCTGGCGATTGATCACTTGCCGCTTTACGCCGACGGTAAAAAGCTTTATCTCCCCAGCGGCAAAGAGAAACGCGTAGGTATCGATCAGTTAGAGGTTTCACCTGACGGTAAATGGTTGTGGTTCCAGGCCATTCCTGGGCCGCTGGCGCGTATCGAAACCCGTTATCTTGACGATGCCACACTGCCCGCAGCAACGGTGGCGAAACAGGCGCATAAAGTTGTGGATACCTGGACGACCGGCGGCACAGCGATTGACGCGGAAGGCAATATCTACGCTTCTGAATTGAATACGCGTAGCATCAAGCGCATTACGCCGGAAGGGAAAATCAGCACGGTTATCAGCGATCCCCGATTGGTTTGGGTTGATGCCATGTGGATTACCAAAGGCGCATTGTGGATGCCTGCCGCACAGATTAACCGCACGCCAGCCACCACCGGCGGCAAAGCGTCGACCGTTGAGTATCCGGTCAAAATGTATAAGTTAGCGCTGCCGATTGCGTCCGCCGATCGCGATCATCATTAAGCGGTGAAACCCCACCACGGTGGGGTTTTTTAATGCCTGATTTAACGGCGATAGGCTAATGAACGTACCAGTCGATCGCCAAGTTTTTGAATGATCTGCACCATAATCAGCAGCACGATGAGGGTCGCCGCCATGATCCGGTTATCGAAGCGTTGATAGCCGTAGCGAATGGCTAAGTCGCCTAATCCCCGCCGCCTACCACACCCGCCATGGCTGAGAAGCCAATCAGCATTACGATGGTCAGCGTCATTCCCGCCACCAAGGCAGGCAGCGCTTCAGGTAACAAGACGCGGCTCACGATGTGCCAGAGATTGCCGCCCATTGAGATCACCGCTTCTATGCGCCCGCGATCAACCTCATCCAAGGCATTTTCAACAATGCGCGCAAAAAGGGAAACGCACCCAAAGTGATCGGCACGATGGCGGCGGTGCTGCCTAAAGTGGTGCCTACCAGCAATCGGGTAACCGGGATCAGCGCAATCAACAACACCACAAATGGCAAGGCGCGTCCGATGTTAACCAGCGTGTTCAGCGTCAGGGCAACGGCGCGATGCGGCAATATCCCATTTTGTCGCGTTAGGAAAAGCAGTACGCCCACCGGCAAGCCAATGGCAACGGTAAATAGCGCGGCAAAAAAACCATGTAGAGCGTTTCATAGCTGGCTGTCAGCAGTAAATCCTGAAAGCGATCCCAGTTTACGCTACGCATCGGGTTAACTCCGCAGGCAGATATTTGGCGAGGAAGGCGCGATCGGCTTCACCTTCCTTCAGTAATAAATCTCGTAAACGGCTCTCTTCACGCTGCATGATTTGCGCCAGCGTGCCGCTTTCTATCAGCCTTCCTTTTTCGAGCAAGGCTGCGCTATCACATATCCGCTTTACTACCGACATTTCATGGGTGATCAGCACAATCGTGATGTTGAGCTGATGTTGAATAGAGGCCAGCAAATCCAGAATCGTCACGGTCGTTTCTGGATCCAGCGCGCTGGTGGCTTCGTCACACAGCAAATAGCGCGGTTGAACGGCCAGCGCACGCGCGATGCCGACACGCTGTTTCTGGCCGCCCGACAACTGCGAAGGCCAGGCGTTAGCAAAACTTTCCAGCCCCACCAGTTCTAACAATGCAGCCACGCGCGCGCGCCGTTGTTTTACCGGAAGTCCGGCAATCTCCAGCGGCAAATCGATGTTGTCGTGAACATTACGCGAGTGCAGCAAATTGAAGTGTTGGAAAATCATGCCCATTTGCTGGCGCTGCCGTCTGAGCTGAGTAAGCGACAGCGTTGATATCTCCTGGCCATCAATCGCTATCGAACCGGTTGACGGACGCTCCAGCAGATTCAAACAACGTAACAAGGTACTTTTACCCGCCCCGCTTCGTCCGATAATGCCAAAAATTGAACCGTCCTGAATGTCCAGCGAGATGTCTGCTAAAGCCGGCGCAGCGGCGCCGGTATAGTATTTGCTGACCTGTTCGATTTTAATCATGCGCGGCATCCGCAACCGGAATCACCGACCCGTTGTAGTTTTTGCGGATAAAGTCTGCCACCTGCGGCGAGGTCAGATCTTTTGCCAACTCAATCACGCGCGGATCTTTTGCCAGCTGCGGCGTAGTGACCAACAGATTGGCGTAAGGATTGTGCTTCGCTGATTCCAGTCCCAGCGCATCTTTCGCCGGTGACAATCCCGCTTCTAAGGCGTAGTTGCCGTTGATAATGGCCGCATCGACATCATCAAGTGAACGCGGCAGCTGCGGCGATTCAATCTCTACGATTTTAATTTTCTTGGGGTTTTCTGAGATATCTTTCGGTGTTACCAAGGTGGTACCGGCTTCACTGCTAGCGTTAAGACGCAGCACGCCTTTATCCTGCAATAACCACAATGCGCGGCTCAGGTTAGTGGTGTTGTTTGGCACGGCAATCGTCGCCCCTTCTGGCAGCGCATCCAGGCTTTTGACTTTGCGGGAATAGATGCCGAGCGGCTCGATATGCACACTGGCCACCACGTCGAACGTTTTACCCAACGCTTTTTCCTGATCTTTTAAATACGGCAGATGCTGGAAATAGTTTGCGTCCACATCACCCGATGCCAGCAGTTCGTTGGCATTGATCCCACCGCTTAACTCGACGATTTTTAAATCAAGTTTGGGATCGAGCGTTTTAACGTACTCCAGTATTTCGGCATGCGGTACCGCATCAGCGGCCACGCGCAACGGTGCAGCGTAGAGGTTTTGTGCAATCAGCAACGACAGTCCAGCCAGGCCTAATAGCGTTTTCTTCATGATTTTTCTCAGTGTCATTATTGTTGGGCGTATTCAGGATAAAAACGTTGTGCAACTTCGGGGTGCGAGCGCAGGCGTCCTTTGAGGTAATTCCAGCCCACATCACGCAGTAAAGGATTTTGAGGATCGCTGCTCGGCCCCTGCGCTAATTGCGAAAGCGATTCTGGAAGCGGGTAAAGCGGCACCACCGCATCAAGCTGTGCACCCAGAAAGAAGGCAATGGAAAGGCGTTCGCGCTGCGCTTGTGGCGATACCACGCGGTGCACGGTGGCACGCAGATAACCGTTGGTAGCAAGCTCCAGTAATTCACCAATATTCACCACAAAAGATCCAGGCAACGGCGAGGACGGCAATCCATTCTCCGGGATTAACTTCAACCTCTAAACCGGGCTGATCGTCCTGAAGCAACAAAGTCAAAAAGCCGGAGTCCTTGTGTGCGCCAACCCCTGACGTGATTGATCATCTGCACGGCCAGGATAGCGAATGAGTTTGATGTGCTCGTTGGGATAACGCCCGTAAAGGTTATCGAAAGCATTACGGGGTAATTGCAGCGCTTCGGCAAAGGCGCGGAGAAGCTCAAGAGCAACGTGAGTCATTTCCTGTTGCCAGCGCGTTAACAACGTTTTCAACGCTGGCAGCGCGTCGGGCCACTGATTGGGGCCTTGCAAGCGTTGCCAGGCGGGTGCGTCCTCTGAGGGAGGCAGCGCCTCTCGTTCAGCACCAATATCAAATTGCTCTCGATGGTCGGGTTGATTGCGGGTTATTTCTGCACCCGCGAGGTTATAACCACGAAAATGTGGAGAGTTAGCCATTTTAACTTTGCGTTTTTCATCTAAGGGCAAAGCAAAAAAAGCCTTTGCCACGCGCTGCACGTCATCTAATAAAACCTGATTAATACCATGGTTAATAAGATAGAAAAAACCCACTTCGCGAGCGGCGTGACCTAATTCATTTATTAATAATTGGCGCTGTTCTTCATCGCCTTGTAATTTCGCGAAATCAATAATCGGAAGCTGCACTTTATTTAGCGACTGCATGATTAACATCCTGCCTGACCGTAATGACACAACATTGCCATTGGCTTGTCTGGTTCACTACTAAGTTATCCTGCTATCGATATGCCATTCCCGGAAATAACAATAATTATTATCTTACTGATTTTTATAGACTTTTAATTATATTAATCACCCTGGTTAAGGATTAATTGTGGGATTAAACAGCGTATAGCGTTATTGAAAAAATACAGAGGGGATTGAATAAGGCATTATTAATGCGTAACAAAATGTTTGAAGGTGTGATCTGCTATTAATACGGCGTGCCCTGCTGGATTTGTCAACAATTGCGGTTATTCCGGCTATAAACTTGCAAAAACTGACAATAATAGTCTAAGGTTGGGCGGCTGAGGTGCTTACCGCTTCACTTACCCACAATTTGGGCTTCTTATAGCTTTCATTTCCTTCGTTCTTCTCGATCATATTTGCGGCTGCGAAAGCTATAAGACTCCCTCAATTAAGCTGTATGAGGAGAATATGACCACCAAAAACCAATCATCTGAACATCCGAAAAAACACTTCTGGAATAAGAAGCAGAAAGAACTGACCGTTGATGACATCACCGTCATTGATAACGGTATGCTGAAACGTGCTGTCGGTGCGGCTGCCTTGGGTAATGCCATGGAGTGGTTCGATTTCGGTGTTTATAGCTATCTGGCGGTGATTATTGGGAAAGTCTTTTTCCCAGATGCCAACAACGCGGTGCAGCTGATCGCGACCTTCGGTACATTTGCCGCCGCCTTCCTGGTACGCCCCATTGGTGGCCTGGTCTTTGGGCCGCTTGGCGACCGTATTGGACGGCAGAAAGTGCTGGCGATGACGATGATCATGATGTCGATCGGGACATTCTGTATCGGGCTCATTCCCGCGTACTCCTCCATCGGTATCATGGCGCCGATTCTGCTGCTGGTGGCCCGACTCATTCAGGGCTTTTCTACCGGGGGTGAATATGGCGGAGCAGCGACCTTCATAGCGGAATACTCCACTGATAACCGCCGTGGCTTTATGGGCAGTTTTCTTGAGTTCGGTACTATCGCCGGTTACTTGCTCGGCGCGAGTCTGGTGACGGCCATGACGTTGCTGCTTTCTAATGACGCCATGATGTCGTGGGGCTGGCGTGTCCCGTTCTTTATCGCCGCACCGTTGGGCTTGTTCGGCCTGTATGTACGCCTGAAACTAGAAGAAACACCCGCATTCCAGCAGCACATGGAAAAACAGGAAGCGCTGGAGCAGAGCAAGCCGCGTCTTACTTTGATGCAGATGCTGAGCAAATACCGCGCGCCGATGATGAAATGTATTGGTCTGGTACTGCTGTTTAACGTGTCCAACTACATGTTGACTTCCTACATGCCGAGCTACCTGACGGGTGTGCTGGGTATGAACGAGATGAGCGGTTTGCTGCTGGTAATGGTAGCGATGTTTGTGATGATGCCGCTGACCTTGTTATGGGGTCGCTGGACCGACAAAATTGGCCGTCGCCCGGTGATTGGCTTTGGTGCCGTAGGCTTGATCCTGCTGTCGATTCCCAGCTTTATGCTGCTCGGCACCGGCAACATGTGGGCGGTTTTTGCTGGCTTGCTGATTCTGGGGGTATTGCACACCTGCTTTAGCGGCACCATGCCTTCAACGCTGCCTGCGCTGTTTACCACCGATATTCGTTACAGTGCGCTGGCAATCGGCTTTAACCTTTCCGTTTCACTGTTTGGTGGTACCACACCGCTGATTACCGCCTGGTTGGTGGACACCACCCACAACGTGATGATGCCTGCTTACTATATGATGGGTGCAGGCGTCATCGGCTTGGTGACTATCCTGACAGTACGCGAAACTGCACGTCAGCCACTGAAAGGCTCTTCGCCTGCTGTGGCCACTAAAGCAGAAGCACATAAGCTGATTGATAAGTTACGTTTGCGGAACAGTAAATCGAAGCCGGTTCCGGCACCGTCAAAATAATGCGTTAATCACTAAGCAAGCCGGGATAATCCCGGCTTTTTTAATGCGAGATTAGCCCCTCTCTCGACACACCATCAACATCGGCTTTATTACGTAGAGCATCAACCCTTCTTAGTTAAAAGCGATCAAAACGGTAAGGATGCGGATCAATAATCGGCGTATGGTTCATCACAAGATCTGCCGCCAACTGCCCCGCTGCAGGCGAAGTGCCAAATCCATGACCTGAAAATCCTGTTGCCAGCGTTAAGCCCGAAAGCCGGGCAACGGGTCCGATAACCGGGTTGGAATCTGGCGTTACATCAAGGGTTCCTGCCCAGGCTTCAGCGATTTCCGCACGCTGGAAAGCAGGCCATGCGGCTTGCAGATTATTCATTGCATCCTCATTAAGAGAAGATTTAGCTGATAAGAAGAGTGCGCTGTAGGGATAAGCGCGCTAAATGCGGGTTTGTAGCATCAAAGAGTCAGGCGAATTGCCGCGTTAAGCGACAATCTTCTGGGATTCGCTTTAACGAAAAAGGCCGCCGATAGGCGACCTTTATAAAACGCGTACCCCACCCGGCGCTTATCTCCGGCACTCGCAATGGCTTAGCTCTTGAAGGGGCAAAAGGATTCTCTCATCAAACACGACGTCAGATTTAACCGTTATTGCTATCGTTATTATTAGCCTGCTACCTTTTTACCAGGTGTGTTGTGCCACATCGCAATACGGCTTCTGTGAAACCGAAGCGCTGTAAGCGATATTCATTGTCAGTTCTGGTAAATATGGGTAAAGAACTAAGATGAGCGATCAATAACGCCGGTTTGATTATCAGAATATATTTACCGCAATCGATATGAATCCGCATTTTTCATATTGCGTACATATTAAATTTTTATTTGACCACTAATTATACAAATTTAAATATAATGATTTCTATTTTTTAAAATAAAGAGAGGCTCTACTTAGCTCGCGCCTACTTTCAGGCCAAGTTCAATATGTTGTGGGCGGGCAAAAATAGCGGGGAAATACAGGCATAAAAAAACCCGCTCGAGGCGGGTTTTTTAATCATCAGGTATTTTATCTGCTCAGGCTGTTGCCTTCATCGCTGTTGTAAACGTACCTGAAGATGCAAATTAGATTGCTACAACGTTTGCCGCTGATGGGCCTTTAGCACCACTTTCGATGGTGAATTCAACGCGTTGGCCTTCATCTAAGGTTTTGAAATCGTTGCTCTGAATGGCTGAGAAGTGTACGAATACATCCTTGCTGCCATCCTGAGGAGTGATAAAGCCAAAACCTTTACCTGCGTCAAACCATTTTACTAAACCAGTCATTTTACCAGACATAGATACTTCCTTAATTTTTGAGCCACTAATGCGGCGAAGATGGTCTGTTGTGCAGAGAATTACTTACTTGGCACTTAGGAGGAGGCTCTCGAAGAAGGGTATCGCTGGATATCACTTTAACTGAGGACTGCTTTACTAAAACTGCTTTCATAAGGTCTGTATTACAAACCGATGGAGCTATTAAGCCATTGTTCAGAAGATTTAGCAATGCCTTATTTTAATTATTTTCACAGGGCTTGCTGAATGAGATAGCGAGAAGAAATTTTCTCATGAGTACAACGTTACCGCGATTAAAATATCCCGCCTCGCTAATGAACCGTCACGCTTGAAATATTATTTTCCTGCCTTTTATTTATTCCTGCCGGTTTCATCCGCTGCCTGTTTTTCTGCTCGGTCTTTTAGTCAGACAGTTTTAACGTCATGCACTCAGCAGGGCGATGAAGAGGGTTCCCTGAATCGCCCTGCCCTGTTACTTACGCAATGTCTACCCGATTAAAAGCTTTGCCAGTTTTCCTCAGCCGCGCTTTGACTCGGTTTAGGCAGCAAATTTTTCTCCTTCTGTATTGTGCCTGATTCAGCAAGTGACGATTTGCCCACAAGGGCGTGTTTGCTTTCTCTGTTATCAATGCGGAACTCGCCAACCATTCTGGTTAGCGCGGCCGCCTGTTCCTGAAGTGACTGTGACGCAGCAGAGGCTTCTTCCACCAACGCGGCGTTTTGCTGAGTCACATCGTCCATTTGGTTTACCGCTTTATGAACTTGCTCGATTCCCTGGCTCTGTTCTTGAGCTGCCGCCGCAATTTCATTAACTAACGCGCTAACCTGGCGAATGGCGTCTTTCATTACCGACATGTTTTCGCCCACGTTGCTTGCCTGATCCGCACCGGTTTCAGTTAGCTTGAATGATTCGTTAATCAGCTGCTTAATTTCTCTTGCCGCCGTGGTCGAGCGCTGCGAAAGGTTTCTGACCTCGCCGGCGACTACCGCAAAACCTTTGCCGTGTTCACCCGCGCGAGCGGCTTCAACTGCCGCATTCAGCGCCAGGATATTCGTTTGAAATGCAATGCCTTCAATCAACGCAACAATCTCTGAAACGCGACGCGAGCTTCCTTGTATATCTTTCATCGTCACCAGCATTGCATCCAGTGACGCTGAACTTTTTCTGACAACTGATTAGCATTAACTGCCAGCAAACTGGCCTGGCGAGTGTTATCTGCCGTCTGACGCACCGTTTCACTCAGCTCTGTCATACTGGCTGCTGTTTGCTCCAGCGAGGCGGCTTGCTGCTCGGTTCGTGAGGAGAGATCTTCATTGCCTGCGGCAATCTGTGCTGAGGCGCTACCCACTGAATGAGACGCCGCATTAACTGACGCCAGCGCGTCCGCGACACGCTTCATCAGGGCATTAAATGAGCGTGCCATATTGCCGATTTCGTCCCGACGACTTTCATCAGCACTGACCGTAAGATCAAGGTTATCACTCGAATGCGTCATGATGCTGCCGATAGCAGAGAGATTGTTGCGTATGCGGATAATCGTGGATGCGGCAAAGAGACCAAACACCAGAATCGTGGCGCAAACGCCGGCAATGGTGCCCCAGAAAAGGGTGTTGTAAATGCTATGGTTCGTTGCACGAAGGTCCTCCCCAATCGCGATATTCAGCGCTAACTGCTTCTGATAGCCCGCTACCAGTGTGCGAATAGCATCACCAACACCCTCTTTCCTCTCAAGAATGGAGCGGCTGAGCTCATCCTGATGCGCGCGAGAGGCTGCAATAAAGTCGGGCAGTCGCTGCTCAATCACCTGAAGGTTATCAAAAGCCATGTGGGTCAGCCTTTCATCTTCATCGTTTGAAATGTCGTGCTTCAAATAGTAATCCGTCAGCGTCTTCAGACCGGCAACACGCTGCTGAATTTCATCTTCAATCGCGGGCAGTTTGCTGTTATCAGCCTGACTCTGATGTTGATAAAGCGTAAGCGCGAGCTGATTACTTTGTTCAGTCAGCTGACCTAAATCCTTGATGGAGGAGATGGTATTGATCTGGACATACTCGAAGCGATCTTGAAAGCCAGACAGAAAATATATCGCAAGTACTGCCTGGCTAATAATGGCTAAAAACAGCACTGAGAATGTCAGTATGAGGCGCTGTGTGATGTTCATGTTTACCCCTGAATTTTTTATACGATCTTCCTGCGTGCAGGTGACCATCCGCAAAGGGTTATCGGCAGGCACTGACAAATAGTTATTACTTATGGTGAGGAAGTGCTGATGTAAGGTGCGGCGACTCTTTTATCTCACCAGGCAGGATTGATAGAGCGTAATAACCGGGCATAAAAGAGAAGGTTTGGCTGTAGACAGAGCGGCAAGAAATTCGTAGTGAATTTCTCTGTCGAAGAAAGGATGAGTAAGAGATGATCCGCGAATAAAGTTATACGGGCGCGCAACTGCTCTGACAGACCAAATCTGCGAGCGGGATTTGGCCTGTCAGGAACAGCATTATGATGCTTTTGCGCGTTCAGGCGCTTCACTTTTAACGCATTACCCCATTGCAGCGACTCACTTTCCCCCACACTGCAGGTTTTTCTGAGTCACATTGCTGAAGGTTTTTCTTATGAACATCTGCGTTAATGACACTGATGATTCATCATAACTGGCTGCGCTGCTTCTGATCTCCCAAAGCATCTTCCAGGCATTTGCGAATGATGTCTGGCAGGCAACTGTAATCATGGTATTTCTCTGCTATCCGCTGTAACTGCTCTACAAGTGGATCTAATTCATTTCGGGCGATATCTTTTCTGTTCGGATAAAGATAATAAATGTTGCTCATGACGACTCCACGCAGAACATTCTGTCTGATCCCTATCATCATGCTGCCATTTCATTCTAAACAATCGGTCCTGAAACGCCTAAACAAGGGCTGTTTTCTTGCGTTAAAGTTTTTTAACATCTGACGAAAGTACCTAACATACAAGTAGAAATTACTACATCGTTGCTGAATAAGCGGGTGCTGATGAACCCAAATCGTACAGAACAGCACCCTTTTTGCTCATTTGAGTTAATACTGACCGGGTAAATGCCTTATCGGTGTAGGACAATTGGTCAGCCCAAAAGCCGGCTTTTTTCTTGCATGGTTAAAGTTATTCAAACAAAGCGGGCACTGCGTGGCATCAGGATGATGAATTTTAGCAACCGTTACTGCCTGACCCTTGGTATATAAAGAGCCGATAAAAATCCTGTTTACATCTGCCGGCAGATTAACGCAACCCGCTTGATGAATTACCCAGTTGCCAGTAATCGCGTTTTTTAACAAATAATAAAATGATGGTTTAAGCATAAAAGTCTCAAGTAGTTTGCTGAAGTAGTAAATGGATCAAATAAGAAAAGTCATTACACACTGAATTTTCATTAATCATATCTGTTTTTTTATCATCAACTATTAAACCACCGCGCTTTTTTTGAATTTAGGAATTCCCCCTTAGGCAATGTTAATTTATATAAACTATATCCATTCTGGAATTAAATCATTAACGCAAACTCCGCCACCAAACTTAAACACTACTTATCTCTAATGCGGGTGCAATTATGAATTTAAATAATATCACTTTAAAATCAAGTGCTTACGATGAGGTAAGCAATCATAAAATTGCATGATTCTAATGAATTAAGATGTTTATCGCCATCAGAACCTATCAAATAATGTACATAAGTTTTTTCAGGTAATGATTCAAAAAAAGCCAAACGGCACTTTTCAATTTAAGAAGGTACTAGCGCAAAATCTATTCGTAAAGCAAGTCTGTAGTATTGCTGACCAATTGAAGACGCTGAGTGAAATGCTTTAATCGTGAAAGAGGGTGTTCTTTAAAGATAAATCGAGGCTTTGCTCCACAACAAGGATTAATTCCAAATATGCTGCGTACTTCACAATCAGAAGCAGCAAAAAAATTTGGCTGTGCCAGGCTTAGCGCTACAGACACCGAAACGGCTGTCTGCCAAAGCAATAAATTAAAAGAAACATTATTAAGGAAAGCGAAAATGAATGAAGATCGAATTGGTGGTAACTGGAAACAGTTCAAAGGAAAAGTTAAGGAAAAATGGGGCGATCTTACTGATGACGACATGACTGTTGTGGAAGGCAAGCGTGATCAGTTGGTGGGCAAAATTCAGGAACGTTACGGTTACGAAAAAGATCGTGCAGAGAAAGAAGTAAAAGATTGGGAAGATTCAAACAAATATCACTGGTAAGTCTGCCAAAGGTGCCGGTTTCCCCTTCCGGCACCTTCTCTACTTAAAAACAACAATCCTATTACTTACCGAAACGCGCGATCGTACTGGCTGCACCCAACGAATGGTTTTTGCGTTGTTCAAATCATTCATCGTGTGTTAAGCCCGATTTCTGATGAGAAACGAGCAAATCAGGAATGTGAAAACGAAAAAAACGGCCATTTCTGACCGTTTTCAAATCGCTGTTTTTGTCAGCGATTAATGTGCAGGACGATTCACTTCAACGGGACGCAAATCGAACAGCAGCACCTCAGCATTATCACCGGCGGTAAAACTAAGCGAAGTTTCATTACGAACCCGCGCGCCATCACCTGCGTTAAAGCGAATACCGTTCACTGTGACAGAACCCTGCGCCACGTGAATATAAGCGTAACGATCTTCATCTAACGTCATGGTTTGCTGCTCATCACCATTAAACAAACCGGCATAGATACGCATATCCTGACGCACGCTTAACGCGTTGCCTTGCCCTTCTGGCGAGACGATCAGGCTAAACTTGCCTCGTTTATCCTCCTCAGGCACAGAAACTTGCTGGTAACCTGGCTGCGTGCCGTTTTCAGCTGGCACAATCCAGATTTGCAAAAAATGGACGCCATTGGTGCTGGAATGGTTGAATTCACTGTGCGTGACTCCGCTACCGGCGCTCATCAGTTGCACGTCACCGGGAACGATTACCGAACCGGTACCCATGGAATCTTTATGTGCTAACTCGCCTTTCAGCACATAAGAGATGATCTCCATGTTGCTGTGAGGGTGCGCGCCAAAACCGCGAGCGGGTGCCACCTGATCATCGTTAATCACCAGAAGGTCAGAAAAACCCATCTGTTTGGGATCACGGTAGCCCGCAAATGAGAAGGTATGACGTGATTTCAACCAGCCGTGATCACCTAAGCCGCGTTGTTCTGATAATCTTTGCTCGATCATGGTCTGCTCCTAAATTTTTTGGGGAAGTGGATTTGCCCTTCCGATAGAGAAGCAGTATACGTAAACTAATTTGCTCAACAATTAGCTCTGATATGAATCACTGTCACCTTTAAGTGGACAATATGCAAATCGAAGATCTTCGGATATATGTGGCGGTGATGAACGCCGGAAATTTCACGGCAGCGGCCGACCAGCTCATGCTATCGAAACAATATGTCAGTCGGCGCATGGCAGCGCTTGAGGCTTCACTGGGCGCGCGTTTGTTGATACGTAATACGCGAAAATTATCGGTAACGGATGCGGGTAAAGTCTTTGCCCAGCACGCGCAACGCATCCTTGATGACATACAGGAAGCCGAACAAGCCGTTTCTGAGCGACGGCAAGAGTTGCACGGCACATTTCGAATCAGCATGCCGATGTCGTTTGGCATGAGCCATCTTTCACCGTTAATCGCGGATTTTTTGGCTGAACATTCCGCGTTGCAATTTCAGGTTGAACTGGCCGATCGCTATGTTGATGTGATTGGTGAAGGCTTTGATATGGCGATTCGCATTGGCACCTTGAGCGACTCAACGTTGATCGCCCGTCAACTTGGCGAGCTGAAGCGGGTAATCTGTTGCAGTCCCGCTTACTTAAAGCGTGCAGGTGAACCCAAGGTTCCTGAGGATCTACTGCAACACGCTTGCCTGCGTTACGGTAGGGAAGGCCAAAACGGTTGGGAGCTAAAGGTCGACGGGAAAAAGAAAGTGCTGGCGGTACAAGGCCCGATGATGAGCAATAACGGTGAAGTGCTGTGCGACGCGGCGATCTCTGGTTTAGGCTTGGTGCTTTTGCCTGAATTTATTGTAGGCCCGGCATTGCAACGCGGCGAGTTGGTGTCGGTGTTAGATGCCTGTCATCCCGACTCACTCTGTTTGAATGCGGTCTACCCGCAGCACCGACAAAGAAGTGAAGTCAATCGGGTGCTGCTGTCGTTCTTACAACAAAGGCTTAATGCGTAAACTCTCCCTGTTTTGATCGACAACAGGGAGAGTGGCGAGCAGGTTAATTTACGGTTTTCAGCGCCGCAAATACGCGCGCAATTGCCACCGCACCAGGATCTTGTACGTCTTTCAAATTATCGCTATTGAGGTAAGAAGAACGCCCCGCTTTTGCTTTGGTCATGTTGGCGGTATTTTCCGCGCCTTTATGTGCCGCATCCGCGACGGCGTTGAAATCCTTGCCTGCGATCATCGCTTCGATAGCCGGTTGTAGCGCATCTATTAACGTGCGGTCGCCAAGTTGTGCACCGCCATAATGCTTCATTTTTTCCAGCCCCTTCTGCAAAGCCTCCGCTAATGCGCTCCCTTCTGCCAGCTGCTGACCCGCCGCGGTGAAGAAAATGGCCATTAATACACCGCTGGACCCGCCCATGACTTTTGC
>NZ_JAGTWO010000003.1 GCF_018842675.1 Candidatus Pantoea bituminis | reverse complement strand
TGCAAAACCCGCTTGGCTGGTTGTTAACGGTGCTCAAAAAGGCCCGTCAGGGGAGCTTTACTCCTCTGAAAACATGCAAAAAGTATCAGGTAACAACAGCCACACATCACGCCCTGAATTGCGCCCCTTTAAGCCTTCCCGCCCTGAAAACCTTCAAACGTGCAGCAAAGAGCGCGTCAGGGAAATCGTGCAGAGTCTTCGCCAGTCTGTTGGAGCGCTGAATAAATGACCAGACAGCCAGTATCAAAGAGTCAATGCTGCCGGTTCGAATTGAGGTGGTTAAAAGAAAACAGTGTTGCACCGTGCAACACTGGTCAGTAAGTGAGCAGCCTGTGATGTGAAAAAATTTTGCGTTTTGAACATCTGATTTCGGGTTGTTTACGGTCCTCTCAGGAATAAGGATCCCCACTTGATTTATTAAAGCCTTTGCCAATCAGGAGACAGCTATGGCCGAACAGACAACTCCTCAATCAACGCCCCGACGGTCAGGCGGATTAGTATCCACGCTGACTGTCGAGCTGCACTCGCATTATGCAATCAGACTCTGGGAAGGTCGCAATCGCTCTGAAGAAAAGCGCACTCCGGATCATCGTCCAAAAATCCTGGGTATGCCGGAAGCTATCTCGCGGGCAGGATATGCCGGCCGCGATGCCGCTGCAGGTAACCCCTACGGGGACGAGTTACTGGTCAAACTTGAAGAGGCCATTCAGCTTGCGACCGGGAAGGTTCAAGAGCAGGTAAGGATTATCGAAAAAATTATAGCCGGGATCCCTGCCAGCATCACTATGTCAGAAGTTACCTCCTCCGAACCGCTTAACCTTGATGTTTTCAGCCGGTCACCTCTGGGCTATCGCTGCGTCTGGCTACTGGTTCATTACGATCAGCTGGCGCTGAAAGCCTTCCAGGCATTTCATTACGGTCTGGTTTCCCGCTCACAGCGCGATCAGTTTCTGGACAAAGGCAGTAAAGCCATACGGGTTGTATACGGGCTGCTCCAGAATTACCGAACCGTACCGGTGACTTACGACGATATCCGTCACAAAACGGCGCGGGGTCTTGCTGCTATCAAGCGCCTTGGTGAACCCGACCCAGCTGTTATGTCGGGCAAAAAACGCTCTTCATTCTCACCCCTTACTGCCGTTATTTCAGAGGAAGATTAATTTGAACCGAATTATCACTTCGGGCGTTATCTTCGCCCTTCTCAGCGGCTGCGCAGGCACTGACTTTGTCAGCATCAACAAAAACATCAGCGATACCGCTTTCAGTATCAGCAAAACCCTGCGCGGCAGTGACTCAAATTCAATGGACTCCGGCAACGGTATGCCGGTGCTGACAAAAGCAACAAGCTCAGCCGGGCAAAGTGCCAGTAAGCAGTTCAGCGTGCCGGTTGATATAGACACGGCCGCCGCCCGACTTAAGCGCCACTATGGCTATGTCAGCGCTGAGGAAATTGAACGTATCCGTTCCAGAGACCGTAACAGCCGATGGAGTGCAGCAGCGATTGAGGACGCCCATCCTGTCTGGGAGGCCGTTCCGGGAAGTTCCTATCGCATGGGCGGTGATGTGGGAGACAACGACCATATGGATATAGAGCTTGAAAAGAACGGCACCGATACGCGGGTGTATGTGACGTACAAATCGCCCGCCGCATCGCATCTTACCGGCAGTGCGTTCAATAATGTCATGACTCAGGTCCGCCAGGTCGCTTCTGGCCAGGCACGCTAATCCCGGAGGCCGGCATGCAACTTTATCTGTGTGAAAAACCCTCTCAGGCCAAAGATATTGCCCGCGTGCTGGGCGTCAGCCAGCGCGGGCAGGGGTATATTTCCGGCGGTAACATTACGGTCACGTGGGCGGTGGGGCATTTGCTGGAAACGGCTACACCCGAAACTTACGGTGAGCAGTATGGCCGCCCGTGGCGCACGGAGGTGCTGCCAATCATCCCCGACCGCTGGCAGATGACCGTCAAAAAAGACACTGCCGATCAGTTTGGCGTCATCAAAAAACTGCTGAAACAGGCCAGTGAAGTGGTCATTGCGACCGATGCCGATCGTGAAGGTGAAGTGATCGCGCGCGCGCTGATGGAATACTGCAATTACAGTGGGGCCGTTCGCCGGCTCTGGCTATCCGCGCTGGATGAAGCCAGCATCAAAAAAGCTCTCAGTGGCATGTTATCAGGTGACAAGACCGAAAAACTCTATCAGGCCGGCGTTGGCCGTTCGCGGGCAGACTGGCTTATCGGGATGAACCTGACGCGGCTTTATACCCTCAAAGCCGGTGAAGCCGGGGTATCAGAGGTGTTTTCAGTTGGGCGGGTGCAGACGCCCACGCTCGCTATAGTGGTTAACCGGGATCTTGAAATAGCGGGTTTTACACCCAAGCCGTGGTGGAAGGTCCGGGCACAGCTTGAAAAAGACGGTGTTTCTTTTGAGGCCGAATGGGTTGCGGCGGAGCAATACTGCGACGAGGAGAAGCGCTGCGTTAACCAGCAGATTGCACAGGCTGTTCAGCAGCTCTGCCAGAAAGCCGGCAACGGCAGCGTTATCACCGTCGAGAAAAAGCGCGATAAAACGCCGGCACCGCTGTGTTTTACACTCGGCACGCTGATGGAAGTCTGCAATAAGAAATGGGGATTTGGAGCCAATGAGGTGCTGTCTATAGCCCAGTCGCTGTATGAAACGCATAAGGCAACGACCTATCCGCGAACAGACTGCGGTTATCTGCCGGTTTCAATGCGCGAAGAGGTCAGAGACGTGCTTCAGGCCATACAGCACTCCGATCCTGCCATCGCTCCTGAGCTTTCCCGTCTTGATACTGCTTTTAACTCACGCGTCTGGAACGACAAGAAAATTACCGCGCACCACGCCATTATCCCGACGCGGCAGCCATTTGAAATCGCAAAGCTGAATGCGAAAGAGCTCAAAGTCTACTCACTTATCCGGCTGCACTATCTGGCGCAGTTTATGCCGCTGCAGGAAACCGATGTGACGGATGCCACCTTCAATATCGGAAATCAGCTTTTTCGCACGCGCGGGCGCGTACTGGTTCATGCCGGGTGGAAATCACTGTTCAGCGGGGAGCTGGCTGAAGAGGAAGACGGT
This sequence comes from Candidatus Pantoea bituminis, assembly GCF_018842675.1. Classification (NCBI taxonomy): domain Bacteria; kingdom Pseudomonadati; phylum Pseudomonadota; class Gammaproteobacteria; order Enterobacterales; family Erwiniaceae; genus Pantoea; species Candidatus Pantoea bituminis. The sequence goes on along the minus strand of NZ_JAGTWO010000003.1, from coordinate 82,787 downwards.
GATAAGGAGTCCGCCGCACAGCTGCCAGCGCTGGATCAGGGCAGCGTCTGTAGCGTCACCGGCGCAGACGTCAAAGATAATATGACCAAAGCGCCGCCGCACCATACAGAAGGAACGCTTATTGCCGCCATGAAAAACGCGGCCAGCTTGGTCACGGATCCTCAGCTCAAAAAGGTGCTTCGCGATAACGCGGGGCTGGGTACGGAAGCGACGCGCAGCGGCGTACTCGAAACGTTGTTTAAACGGGGCTTCCTGGAGAAAAAAGGAAAATTCATCATTGCCACGCAAATGGCGCGGGAACTGATCGCTGCATTGCCTGAAACGCTGACAAGCCCCGGCATGACGGCACTCTGGGAGCAGGCGCTGGATGATATCGCCCAGGGAAAAAGCGGACTCAGCGAGTTTATGCAAAAGCAGAGCCAGTGGACCCGGCATCTTATTGAAAAAGGGCGGACCACTGCTTTTAAGGTCACGGCACCGGTCGGTCCGGCCTGTCCTGTTTGCGGCGGAACGACGCGGCAGCGTAAGGGTAAAGAAGGTAAATTCTGGAGCTGCATGAAGTATCCGGACTGTAAGGGGATCGTTGGTGAGACAAACCGTAAAACCCGGCGTCAGGCCACGGGGAAAACCCGTGGTGGCGGCAAGGGGCTGAGAGGCACAGCCTCTGGTCAGGTGACCATTCGTCTGAAAAGTCAGAAAGGTTGACAGCTGCAGAATTTGGCTTAAAAATGAACGTGCTTGTCTGTCGTCTCTGACGACCACCAATGATTCACCGGCCTGAGAGAATCGCCTTCGGGTGGCTGAACATAACACTCCTGTAGCCTGCAAGGGAGAACACATCAGTGTGGTAAATCTGCCCGCCTTTGGAAGCAGATATCGTCAACTACGGCTCCTACTGCCTGGCGATGAAGGTACATTTAACTATCAAGACAGTCAGAACTTAGCTGATTCTGACTCCCCGACGGGAAGACTTCTCCCGTCAGGGCAGAAGTTTTCTCCGTCGAACTAAATTTGACCCTCACGGAGAAAACACCATGTCTGTAAATAACACTTCCAATGCTAACAACAACGGCAAATCTAAAGACTACTTCAACCTGACCATTAACGGCCTGGGGTATCTCAGCAACGTTCGGCAGGTCAATGCTCAGTCCGGCACCTTCATCAGCTGCGTTATCAACGCACTGTCAGGTCCGAGCGACAGCCCCTCTTATGTGCGATTCGACGTCACCGTTGCCGGCAAAGAAACCAGCAGCCTCATCAACCGCTGTCAGAAAGCGGTTGATGAAGATAAGAAGGTGCTGATTGGCTTCGTACTCAGCAACCCGTCAACGGACATTTTTCAGCTGAAAAATGGTGAGCACGCAGGTGAAAGCCGCGTCAGCCTGAAAGCCCGCCTGATCAAGGTGGACTGGATCAAAATAGGCCAGGACATGGTCTTTAAGACTGAACGCGCAGAACCGCAGCATGCGCAGAATGCCGCTTCCCAGCAGCAATCCTACGCAGAAAACTCATTCTGATTGTTCACCAAGCCTGCTCTCTTCTGAGCAGGCTTACCCTCATAAGGAGCATTCTTATGTCCTCACGTGGCGTAAACAAAGTCATTCTCGTTGGCAATCTCGGTCAGGATCCGGAAATCCGCTACATGCCTAACGGCGGCGCTGTCGCTAACATTTCACTGGCAACGTCGGAGTCATGGCGTGATAAGCAGACCGGTGAAAACCGGGAAGTGACCGAGTGGCATCGCGTTGTGCTTTTTGGCAAGCTTGCAGAAGTCGCCGGCGAATACCTGCGCAAAGGTTCTCAGGTCTATATTGAGGGTCAGCTGCGCACTCGCAAATGGCAGGATCAGAGCGGTCAGGACAAATACTCGACGGAAGTCGTCGTGAACGTTGGCGGCACTCTGCAGATGTTAGGGAGCCGTGCACAAAACAGCGATCAGCAGCAGTACAGTGGTGATCGGGGGCAGCGTCAGCAGCCACCGTCACAGTCTGATTCCGCTCCGCAACAGAAAAACAGTGGAAATAAAGGGAAAGGCAACCGTGGTTCGCAACGTAACAATGCCGCTCATCCAGCGCCCCAGCAGCCCGTGCCACAGTCGCAGCCTGCAGGAGACTGGGATGATGACATACCGTTCCTTGGACACGGTTACGGCATGGCGAAACACGCTTTATCCTCTCTCTGACCTTTCGCTGCGTTTTGACCGCTGCAATAAATTTCACCATAATCCTTTAAAGGTTACTGACGATGCCTGTCATATTACGGCTGAACGGTTTTCGGTTTTTTCTACTCCAACGAAGGTAATCCGCGCGAACCTGCTCACATTCATGTGATGAAGGCCGGCACAGAAGCAAAGTTCTGGCTGGATCCGGTTGTGAAACTGGCGCGTAACGATGGATTTGATTCGAGGACGTTAAAAGAGCTGACAATACTGATAAAGCTAAACCAACCCCTGCTTCTGGAGGCCTGGAATGATTATTTCAGCTAAGGAAGTTCGGTTCGATGACCGCATCATGTGGGTCGAACTGTCAGACGAGCGAATAATCGGTGTGCCGCTGTCGTGGTTTCCCCGACTTTGCAACGCGTCTGCCGAACAGCTGAAAGACTATGAACTCTCACCGCGTGGGATCCACTGGGACGCACTGGACGAAGATGTTTCCATCGACGGCCTGTTACACGGGCGCGGTGACATAACGCATCCGCCCCATCAGGTTGCCTGAAGGTGCTGACTAAAAAACGCTGACTCCGGTCGGCGTTTTTTTTGAAAACGCAAAAAGAGTTGTTGATAGAAGCGCACTGAAGAGTTGCGCACAGTGAGGCCTGTTCTCACTGTACAGGAACTTTTCAGATGAAATTTAATGCCGTCTTTGCCGCATTACCGCTTGCGCTACTGACGGGGTGCATTCAGCAACCCCAGAAGCTGCAGGTACGGGCCCCTGCCGAACCGGTTGCTCCGGTCAGCGTATCCCGCAACATTCAGCCATCAGCCGATTATGTCTACGCGCGGACGCCTGAAGTCGTCCGCTACGATCGGTATTTGCTGGTCAGCACGGATCCGCAGGCCGTGCAGCGCGACCCACTCTCGCAAATTATTGACGTCCGCATCCCTTCCTCGGTGCAGCCTACCGTGGCCGATGCCATGCGTTATGCGCTGAAACAGTCGGGTTACTCACTGTGTCAGACCGGCCCGGCCAACGGTGTTTTGTACCGTCAACCGCTGCCGGCCGTCCAGTTCCAGCTTGGCCCGATGCGTCTGCGCACTGCCCTGCAGGTGCTGGCTGGCCCGGCATGGGAGCTGGAGGTTGATGATGTACAGCGCGTGGTTTGTCACAGCCTGCGTGCCGGCTATCAGTTGCCCGCGACACAACTGCCGGCGCGACCTGCCGGCGCATACGCGCCGGCTGTAGGCACTCCTTCTTCCTCCAGTACATCTCAGGCAATCGCTCCCCGTCCCATTCAGGCCCAGCCTGCTCACGGAGGGTGGCTGACAAAATGACGACAGAAACAACCTTCCCTGAGAAGAATACTGATGATGTTGCTCAGTCATCAGACAGCAGATTCAGAGCCATAAAACGCCGCCTGCCGGCTATAGGGCTGATCACACTTTCGGTTGCTGCACTTGGCCTCGCTTTTATTTCGCTTCGCGCCGGTGTGTCGCAGGAAAACCGTCTCAGCTACGTCGAGAAGCAGCAAAACGTGGTTTATACCCAGGCGCTGGCTAAGACCGATCTTGAACCTCTTCAGGCAACTATCAACACGCAGGCCGAGTCGATTAAACGACAGCAGGCACAGCTTGATGCGGTCCGTAAATCTCTCGAAGCCTGGTCTGCAAAAGGCTTACCTGAGGCAGTCAGTCAGGTTCGTCAGTCGGTCAGCGAGCTGAATGATTTACAGACTGCGCTGCAGAGCCGCCAGGCTGCACTGGAACAGTCCGTCACCGCACTGCAGCATCCGCCTCAGAAAGCACAACAGGCCGCAGCTGAACCCAAATCGGCACCAGACGTAAAAAAGCCGGCACCCGCTAAGCCACATAAGGCAGTCAAAACCATGGCCCGAAAAGCGCCATTTGTACTGACCGGCGTTGAAAAGCGGGGGCGGAGTCCTTTGCGGCGATCGCGCCCACGGGGTTCAGCTCACTTGCTGAAATCCGCCTGGTAGGCGAAGGGCAGACCGTTAATGGCTGGACACTTATTCATGCCGGCTACGGGCAGGCGCAGTTTCGCGTAAACGGGCGCTTAACCACTATCAACGTCCGCTAACGGAGGTGATATGAAGCTAAAAATAGTCAATCTTGCAGTGATTATGTTTTGCTGCTCGGCTCAGGCCAGTATTCAGGTTCAGAAATCCAGTGGCGAATCTGTAGATGCATCGGGTCAGAGCGTGCAGCAAAGCAGCGTGCAGGAACTGCAGCAGCAAGCCGGGCAGTGGGGACTGAGCCAGGATGATTATCAGCGCTATCAGTCGCTGATGAGCGGCCCGCGCGGCATTCAGTCGCCGGGTCTGGATCCGCTTTCAACGCTGGGTATTGAGGCGCGAAGCGAGGCTGAGCGTCGTAAATACGCTGAGAAATGGGTCAGGGAAGAGTTCGCACGTACGCAAAGAGAGCTGGATTTTCAGCGCGAAGTCACCGCCGCATGGAAACGCCTCTACCCGGAAACACTTGCCGTCAACATGGGCAATGCAGCGGGCATCGCACACGATACCGGTGGGCGACTGGCTCTGTTCGTAAAATCCGCAAACTGCGTGCAGTGTGACGCCCGCCTTGCAGCTGTGTTAGCCGATAACAGGCCGGTTGATATTTATCTTGTTGACAGCCAGGGCGATGACGGGAAACTGCGCGGCTGGGCAAAAGACCATCATATCCCACTGGACAGGGTACGCAGCCGTCAGATCACACTGAATCACGACGGCGGCCGCTGGATGCGGTTCGGTAACGGCATCATGCCGGTCGTTTTGCAGCAGGGGGAAGACGGATGGCAACTCGCCGCATTCTGACCGGAGCGGCGCTGCTGCTGCTTTCATTTTCCACGTTCGCCGGTAGCAAACAAATTGTCCCTGAAGGGTACGTGCGCGTGGCGCAGGCCCACAGCGTGCCGCCGGAATCGCTCTATTCTGTCAGCCTGCAGGAATCGTCTCGCCGGCTGCCGCAGGGCGAACGACCGTGGCCGTGGACCCTTAATGTCGCCGGTAAGGGCTATCGCTATAAAACCCGTCTTGAAGCCTGGCAGGCGCTGCAGGTGTTCATGAAAACGAACTCGCTGAAGCGCATTGATGTCGGTATTGCCCAGGTCAATCTCGGGTGGAACGGCCAGCGTTTTATGTCCACCTGGGAGGCGCTGGATCCTTACGTGAATCTTAACGCCGCTGCCGCCATCCTGCGCGAGTGCTGGGACAGGAAACCCGGAAGCTGGCTCGATGCGGCCGGCTGTTATCACCATCCCGCCGGCGGTGCCCCCGCTGCCCGCTATCGCGCTTTTGTCAAAAGCAAACTCGCCATGCTCCAGTCGCCGCCGCATCTGCCGGCGGCGACTGTAGTTGAACAGACAGCGTCCGCATCGGTGCCGGATAGCGGCCTCGTCTGGATAAATCCACGGAGTCAGTGATCATGAATATCAAAAACCTCATCGTTACCGCATTCATCGCTTTTTCACCCGCCGCACTGGCTGAGCTCAACGTCATTGCAGATCTGGGCGGACAGAGCACGCAGGCCTTTTTGAGGCTGTAAATCGTCAGGACACGCCTCCTGCGCCTTCTGCGACTCCTGCACAAGGTGAAGCAGCCATGCTGCCTGTTATTACACCCGAACTTTCCCCGGTAACGTGACTCCCCGGGCGCTTCAGCTGCCGGGCATCGGAGCGCTGTTTATCATTGGTGATGACAGCTATTCGCGCCAGTGGCTGAAGCAGAACGCCCGGCAGCTTAAAGTCAGAAATGCTGCAGGCCTCATTGTGAACGTTGAAAGCACGTCATCGCTGGAAGCGCTGCGCGGTCTGGCACCCGGCCTGCAACTGGCCCCTTCATCGGGATCAGAACTCGCCCGCCGCCTGCATCTGACCCATTACCCTGTACTTATCACGGACAGCGGCCTGTCACAGGAGGTGGCGCAGTGATATCTGCCCCTTATGCTGCGGCGCTCCTGATGGCGAACCCGGTTGTTCTGGCTGTTCTCATCGCATTGAGCATCTTTCTGCTCTGGCGTTTTCGCCGCCAGACGGCCAGCGAGCGCCGGCACCGCCGCTATCGCGCGACGGCGAAGCGCATCTATACCCGCCTCAGCCAGCTCAGCGGAGACGGACAGCGCATGACTTATCTGCGCAAAATCAATCCGTATGTATTTGAAGAGTTACTGCTGCTGGCGTTTGAACATCAGGGATATTCAATACAGCGCAATGCGTCGTACAGCGGCGACGGTGGGCTGGATGGACGCGTACACATTAACGGTGAGTGCTGGCTGATTCAGGCCAAGCGCTACAGCCGGGCGATCGCGCCCGCGCACGTCCGTGATTTTGACGCGCTGCTGACACGTATGGGGCAGCGTGGCCTGTTTATTCATACCGGACGCACCGGCCAAAAAAGCAAAGAAGTCAGTCAGGCATCGCCTCAGCTGAGGATTATCAGCGGACAACGTCTTTTAGCCCTGCTGGCAGGTAAATCCTTTGAGGAGTTCTCTTCGTGAGTGATAAATACGTTATTGAGGCATTGCTGCGCCCTGCGGTTGAGCTAAATACAGCTGTTGCTGCCGGCACTGCTGCCATCGTCTGCGTGACAGCTCCCTGGGCGGTGGCCCTGGCACCCTCTGTCAGCTACGTCACCGCCGGCGGATTCGCCGTGCTTTCTGCGGTGCGTGTACGGCAGGGAATGCAGGTTATTCGCTACCGCCGCAATCTTCGCCGGCTGCCGCGCTATGTGATGACGTCAAAACAGATCCCCGTCAGTAAGCGCCGGCTTTTTCTGGGCCGTGGGTTTCGCTGGACCCAGAAACACACCCAGCGCCTGCGCGATACGCTGCGCCCGGAAGTGGCCCACTACCTTAAGCCGTCGAAGCTGTATCAGCTGGCCCGCCAGTTAGAGGAAGCAACAGAAAGCAGTTTGCCGGCGATCGGCAGACTGCTCAGTGCCGATATTGCTATAAATCCGGTTCGTCCGCTTCCTCCGGTAGGCGGAAATCCTGCCATTCATGGCATTGAACCAGATGAAACTGACGTCACGCTCGATTTGCGTGAGCGTGTCGGCCATACGGTTGTTTACGGCACAACCCGCGTAGGTAAAACGCGCCTTGCAGAGCTTTTAATCACTCAGGATATACGGCGCGGTGACGTCACCATCGTGTTTGATCCTAAAGGGGATGCGGACCTGCTGAAAAGGGTCTGGGCGGAGGCGCACCGGGCGGGTCGCGGCGATGAGCTGACCCTTTTCCACCTCGGCTGGCCTGATATTTCCGCGCGTTATAACGCAGTTGGCCGCTTTGGGCGCGTATCGGAAGTGGCAACGCGCGTTGCCGGCCAGCTCAGCGGAGAAGGCAACAGCGCGGCGTTTCGTGAATTTGCCTGGCGCTTCGTGAATATCGTTGCGCGTGCGCTGGTCGCCCTCGGCGAACGTCCGGATTACACCCTCATTACCCGCTACGTGAACAACATTGCCGATCTGTATCTGCGCTACGCCGAAAAAATCATCACTGAGAAACTGCCTGAACTGACCAGCCAGATTGAAAATAACGCCAACGCATTCAGTGAAGACGACGTGCCACGCAACATGCAGGGCCAGCCTGAAGCCGTGCGCATCTGGGCGGTAGAGGTGGCGCTGAGCTCGGACGCTGGCAATCAGCTTTATGATCCGATACTTGACGGACTGCGCTCTGCAGTACGCTATGACCGTACCTATTTTGATAAAATTGTCGCGTCATTGCTGCCGCTGCTCGAAAAGCTGACAACGGGCAAAACAGCTGAGTTACTGTCACCCGATTACCTGAATATGGAAGATCCGCGCCCCATTTTTGACTGGGAGCAGGTGATCCGTAAAAAGGGCATCGTTTACGTCGGGCTTGATGCACTCAGCGACAGCGAGGTTGCGAGCGCTGTGGGTAACAGCATGTTTGCCGACCTGGTTAGCGTGGCCGGTCACATTTACAAGCACGGCATTAACGGCGGCCTGCCGGGTTCAAAGGAGAGTAAGGACGCCATAAATCTGCACTGCGATGAGTTTAACGAGCTGATGGGCAATGAGTTTATCCCACTGATCAACAAAGGTGGCGGTGCCGGCATGCAGGTTACCGCTTATACGCAGACGTCATCTGATATTGAAGCCCGGATCGGGAGCGCGGCCAAAACCTCTCAGGTTCAGGGCAACTTCAACAACCTGATCATGTTGCGCGTCAGGGAAAACCGGACAGCCGAGCTACTGACCTCACAGCTGCCGCAGGTTGAAATCTACAGTAAAACCCTGGTATCAGGTCATCAGGATTCAGCTGACGTCACCGTAAACCACGACTTTACCTCCAGCACACAGGACCGCGTTGGCACCATTAAAGTGCCGCTTCTTGAGCCTTCCGACATCGTGACACTGCCTAAAGGACAGGCGTTTGCGCTGCTTGAGGGCGGTCAACTCTGGAAAATTCGCATGCCGCTGCCAGCGGGCGATGCTGGCGACGTGCACATGCCTGAGAACATAGCGCGTCTTGCAGAAGAGATGCGCCGAAACTATCACAGCAGCGAAGGATGGTGGGACAGCCGCAGTTCAACTGCAGCACCGGTGAAAGGAGATAATAATGGCTGAGGCACGTCGTACCGCACCGCCGCAATATCCGCAGCAACAACCCGTGCAACCGCGCGAGCACGGCCTGCTCTATAACCTCGTCTGGGGCTGGCCGTGGAAGCTCATTGGCGTCATTCTGGCTTCACTTGTGGTTAGCCTGATCATTGAATACGTCGGGATCGCTTTCTTCTGGCCTGAAATGGGTGCCGCGCACAGCCAGGCGGTGATGAATACCGAGTTTGGCTATCTGTCTTCTGACTTTACTCGCAGTCTGTTGCTTTCAGAGCCTGCAGAAACGGTCACTCGCTGGGTTACTGATGCCTATCAATGGGCGTTTGTGGACAGCGGGATCATCAGGTGGATACAGGATACATATCAGGCTGAGATGAACAGCGGCAACAAGGTGTCGCGCAATCTCAAGGGGCCAGCAGCTGGCTGGGAAATTACCTTCAGCAGTATATGCTGGCTACAGTATATGTTTCCATCGTAACGCTGGTCCGCGTAACTATCATTGCTCTGTCTGTGCCGCTATTCATACTGGTTATTGGTGTTGCCGTGGTTGAAGGGCTTGGCCGCCGCGACCTGCGTCGATTTGGGGCCGGTTATGAGTCGTCTTTTCTGTACCACCGCGCGAAAAGATTGATCAAACCAGCTGTGTATCTGCCGGTGATGGCCTACCTCTCTTGTCCTTCGGCGGTCTATCCAAACCTTCTGCTGCTTCCCGCAGCGTTAATGCTTGGGCTTACCATTACGGTAACAACCGCTTCGTTCAAAAAATATCTCTAACTATGAGGAATCGCAGCCTGACTTTTCAGTCTGCGATTTTTTCATCGGCGTACTACCAAAACACTCTATTAATTATTCGCACCGGAAATAAATTTATCATGCCAGTCTCGTTCTCCCAGAGCTGGGCGGAGGCATCTGAAACTTGTTTTCAGGTGCCTGCCGTCAGCAGACAAGCTGCATAGCGGTGCGTCAGTTCATTTGAATTAGTTACAACAAACACTCCATATCACCTCTGATTCAAGCGGCATTTGCGCAGCTCTCTAAATTTTTATTTTCCCAAAAAGAGTTAACGGCTGAACCCGGAGGCCAGATTTCGCATGCTTACCGCACTCAACAACCACTGGAGGTGCATATGAAATCTCTTCGTCCGGCAACACGACTTCTTTTATGCGGCGGTGTGCTGGGCCTGACTTTTCTCACGTCCTCTCCGGCGTCTGCATCTGAGAAAGACGAGCTGGCATCCGCACAGCGAATGATCGTCCAGGTTCAGGCTTCGCTGGAACGGGCGCGGGTTGCCGCAGCTCAGGCTGATCCGTCAGAGCGTGGCCGCTATTACTTCGATTATCAGCGGGCTAGTAGCGATCTAAAGACCATCAGCGCCGGCATTGACCGTTATCTAGAACCAACGCGTGCTCAGCCACGCGATTTGTCAGGCGTAGCGGGAAATTACCGCCGGGAGCGTCCCTGATGGCGATGACCGCTGCGCAGGAGACTGCTTTTAAAGCGGCTTCCGGAAATGTTGAACCGAATCTGCTGCACCTGCTCTGTCTCGGACTGTTGATCGGTTTCCTTTTCTTCTGGGCAGCATGGGCAATCGTTGATGTTTACTCAGGCTGGACAAATCAGCGTTTGAAGGAAGGCGCAATGGGCAGAGCGGTTGTCCGCTCAGTTTTATTGTTAGTCGTAAGTATCTGGATGTTTTGCAGTTAACTCTCAATCAACTCTTTTTACAGGTGAAATCATGTTTAAATTCGTATCTGCAACAACCCGCGTGACCGCTAAAACACAGGCTAAAGCTAAATCAGCTTGGGCACGTATCCTGACGGCTGGCCTGCTGAGTGCTTTTGCCGCCAAACCCGCTCTTGCCGACCTGCCAACTGTTGAGGGTCCAAGCTCCAGCGGTACGGGCACAGGTTTGATGGGAACGCTTAGCGGCCATGTTCAGGACGGGCTCGTTCTCGGGGGCTTGTGCTATGTGGATTCGCATTCTTTAAGGTTGCAGAAGCTGGCCTTGTTACCTTCGGTGAAGTGCGCAATGACCGTGCATCCTGGACTAAATTCGGCTCCATTGTCGTGGTCGGGGTTGTGATGCTGGTCGCGGTTATCTGGCTGCTGGGCAAATCAGCAGAAGTCATCGGCTAAGGAATCTTTCACGATGGCGACCATTAAATTTTTACCGGATCGCCTGAACTCAGAGCCTGTCGTATTCCGGGGTTTAATACCCCCGAGTTAGGTCTGGCGGCGCTGACTGGCGTTTTATTCGGATTTGTACTCTCGCTGCCATTCGCATTCTTTTTCGGCTGGCTTGCCATTCCTACCAGCACGCTGCTTTTCCCACTTTTTTCATTGCCTTTGGCGGTAAATGGCTCGCCAGCAAAAAGCGGGGAAAACCGGAGAGTTATCTCTGGCAGCAGTTTGAACTGAAAAAGTGCCGCATAGGGCTGGGAGATATCAGGTTAATCATTCATTCGCGGGGCTGGTCCCTGCGACGCAGCAAAAACCTCAGGAGTAGCAAATGAGTCGTTTTCGCCACGCGGTTAAGGGCCGTGATCAGCATATTTTCACACTGCGGGCGGCCTGCATCGTATTGCTGCTGTTACTGGTGACTGCGATGGGTGGCTGGATGAGAGCGCCAGAAAAGCTGACCATCCACAACCCGCCAGACCTGCGCAAGGGCAGTACGCGCCCGTGGTGGGAAATCCCGCCTCCGACCGTCTACGGATTTGCGTATTACATCTTTCAGCAGCTCAACGCCTGGCCTAAAAACGGTAAAGCGGATTATCCCGCGCGTATACAGTCGCTTTCGCCTTACCTGACACCCCAGTGCAAGGCGTTTCTTGAGGAGGACGCGAAGGTACGCGGTGAGAAGAACGAGCTTACAGATCGTGTGCGTGTTGTGTACGAAATTCCTGGTAGGGGTTATTCAGGTGATAGCGTGAAGGTTATCGATCGCGATAACTGGACCGTAAAACTCGATCTTGTTGCCGATGAGTATTACCTCACCGAGCCGGTGAAACGTGCCATGGTGCGTTATCCCCTGAAAGTCGTGCGCTGGGACGGAGACTCTGAGACAAACCCGTTTGGCATGGCGCTGGACTGTTATGACGGCATTCCACAGCGCCTGTCTGCCGCGCCCGAACAGCCAAAACAAAATAATAAGGGGATGTTCTGATGAATCCATCATTAACCTTCCGTTCCTGCGCCTGCCTTGTCGCTATATCGCTTTCATTGCTGCCGGTCGTCGTAATGCATTCCGCGCCGGTACAGGCGGACGAACTGATGAAATGGGAGCGCGTACCGCTGCAGATACCCCTTAAAACGGGTCAGGAACGCGTGATCTTTGTTGATAAAAACGTACGCGTGGGTTTTCCGCCTGCATTGAATGGCAAGCTGCGCGTGCAGAGCACCGGCGGCGCGGTGTATCTCAAAGCTGACAGTGATTTTCCCCAGACCCGTCTGCAGCTGCAGGATATGGAAAGCGGTGAAGTAATCCTGCTGGACGTTCGGACGATCGCCACTGCGTCAGCCGAGCCGGTTAAAATCATTTACAGCGGTGACGTCAGCACGGTCAGCAGTGCGGCCGCTGGTACAGAACAGAAATCCGGTAGTGACAGCAACAGCACTCAGGCGAAGCGTAAAAAGGTCAGCTATAAGGCTCCCATTCCCGTGCTGTTGACGCGCTACGCAGCCCATAATCTTTATGCGCCGGTGCGCACCGTTGAAGCTGTGCCGGGCATTCACCCCGTTAATCCGCACCTGCCGTCACGCATTACAACACTGTACCCTTCCGCACCCGTGACCGTGACGCCGGTAGCCGGCTGGGGCGTGGCCGGTCGCACCGTCGTAGCGCTCAGGATCCGCAATAGCTCGTCACAGAAAGTTGTACTCGATCCGCGCGAACTGCAGGGACAGTTTGTAACTGCCACCTTCCAGCATCGCTGGCTGGGTGCCGCCGGCACGCCGGAAGATACCACCACGCTTTACCTGGTCACGGCCGGCCGCCCTGATGACGCTTTCGTGCGCGAGCCGTCCATTGCCCGTAAGGGCGCTTCACGCCCAGACCAGAAGGTGATCCGCTATGAAAATTAAGTCGAACGGTCTGGTTAAAGTGCTGGTTCCGGCCATTCTGATCGGCGGCGGATTTATTGCGGTGAAAAGCTTTAAAAGCAAGCCGCAGGAGCCCGTCGCGCAGGCCGCACATGCGCAGACAGATGATGCGCTGAAGAATCTGTCACCGCAGGAGCTTAAGGCACTCGGCATCGAGGGCGATACGCCGCAGGATACGCTCAAAACCATCGTGGGCTCACTTAACGCTGTTCGCCAGCAGCAGGACTCTCTGAATAAGCAGAATGCTCAGCTACTTGACGAGAATAAAAAATTACGCGAGCGCAACAGCAATGTTTCCGGCCAGGTCAATGAAGCAGTTCAGGGCGTGGAAAAAAGCTATCACGAGCGTGAGAATCAGATACGACAGCAGCAGAACGTTCTGACCTCAAAAATCAACGAACTGACGAATAAATTGCAGAATGCCGGTAAGGGTATTGCTGACAAGGCAAAAGGTGCAGACAGCGATATTCCGCTGGGTCTAGGTCTCGACGGCATGGGTGCAGGCGGTGGCAATGCCCCGGCTTCCGGCAGTGATGGCCTGATGTGGGTCACGCCGCAGGACAGTCCATCCACTTCTTCAGCGCAGAATAATGGAGCATCGGGCAGCAGCGCCGGCGAATCTAAATTTCCCACGTCGTTTCTCAGTGAAAACGCGCTGACGAAGCAAAAAGGCAGCTATGAGCAGCAGGTTAAGGGCTCAACCTCTGAAAAAGGCGCGGAAGAGGAAGCCGAACCGGTTTATACGCTTCCGGAGAACTCGACCCTGATTGGCAGCCGCGCAATGACGGCGCTGCTTGGTCGCGTGCCGATCAATGGCACCGTAACCGACCCATATCCTTTCAAGGTGCTTATTGGCAAAGACAACCTGACGGCCAACGGCCTCGAGCTGCCGGACGTTGAGGGCGCAATTGTCTCCGGCACCGCTTCAGGCGACTGGACTCTGTCATGCGTGCGTGGTCAAGTCAACAGCGTCACATTCGTGTTCACCGACGGCACCGTACGTACTCTGCCGAAACCGGACCGCAGCGGCAAAGGTGGCAATAACACTAACCAGAACGGCGGAAAGGATACCGGCACCAGTGGCGGCATCGGCTGGATCTCAGATGAAAACGGGATCCCCTGCATCTCCGGCACGCGCAAGTCTAATGCCTCAAGCTATCTGCCAACAATCGGACTGCTGGGCGCGGCTGGCGCAGCGGGCGACGCAATCGGCCAGAACCAGACGACAAGCCAAACCAACGCTTACGGCGGCGTGACCTCTACGCTGACCGGCGATGCCGGACAGGCCGTTCTGGGGAAGGCCATTTCAGGCAGCTCTGATGAAATCACTGAGTGGGTTAAACAGCGCTACGGGCAAACTTTTGATGCTATTTACGTACAGCCGGGAGCAAAACTCGCCGTACACATTACTCGCGAGCTGGCGATCGATTACGAAGATAAGGGCCGGCGCGTCCGGTATGACTTCACCCTGCCAGGCGAAGACGGCAGCACCGGCGGACTGGACTGAGGAGAATGACAATGAGTGTTACTGCAAAATTCGGGATTTTCATGATTATTGCGGCCAGCGCGCTTGCCGGCTGCTCCACAAACAAAGATGAAATGCTGCCACCGGGCAACAGCAATATGCTGGAGCTGTGGAAAGGCACCGACGGAGAATCAGGCGCGACACGCGGCAGTGAAGCACGCAGCACCCTGCGCCGTGGACTTTCGGATAGCGAACAGCAGGCCGCACTCAGCGACGATCGCAGCTACAGCCGCACGCAGGAATCTGAAATCAGCCAGCAGTTCCCGCGCCTGCCTAATCCTGACATGGTGATGTACGTGTTCCCGCATCTCGCACAGGGAAATACCCCTGTGCCGGGTTACAGCACCGTTTTCCCCTTCTATGACCAGACGCAGTACGCCATGCCTGGTGAACGCACGGAGGCGCTGTAATGTTTGGACTGTTTAAAAAACCCGCTAAAAACGCGCCTCAGTTACATGATGTTTCTGACCAGGCAGGGCCGGAACCCGTAGTCCGCCCCGGTAAAATGTCACAGGCAGACGAAAAGCGCGTTTATGCACACAATCCGTCCATCGTTGATTACCTGCCGTGGGCAGAGTTTCTGGATGAGGAGCAGTGCCTGCTTCTCGATGATGGCATTTCCGTTGGTGCCGTCTATGAAGTAACGCCGGCGGCGACAGAAGGCCGTCCTGACGAGCGCCTAGAGCAAATCCGGGACGTGGTGGAAGATGCGCTGCAGGACAGCTTTGACGATCTGGCGAACAACCCGTGGATCGTTCAGTTCTACTGTCAGGATGAGAATAACGTTGACGCTTACCTTGACCGTCTGCGCGGATACGTCAAGCCGCACGCGCAGGGCAGTGAGTTTACTGAAGCGTGGCTCAGGGAAACAGAGCAGCACATGCGCGGGATTGCGCGTCCTGAAGGTTTGTTTGAAGACAAACTGATTACCGGGCAGCCGTGGCGCGGGCAGCAGCGCAGCACGCGCATGGTTATCTACCGCTGGGCAACCAAAAACAGCGGTGATCTGATGTCACCCATTGGCATGCTGAATCAGGCGTGCGAGCGGCTTTGCAGCGCCTTTTCGAGCGTCAGCATTAACTGCACGCGTCAGAACGGCCAGCAGGTACACGCCTGGCTGTTGAGAACGTTCAATCCTGCGCCCGAAGGCATGGATAAAGAAGCGTTTTACCGCGCGGCTGCCTATGAGGACAGCCGCGACACGCCAGAAGGAATGATCCCAGTAGAAAATGATTTTGCCGAAACCCTGCTGTTTACGCCACCACGTTCTGACGTTGAGAACGGCGTGTGGTGGCTGGATAACATTGCACATTCTGCCATTTCCGTGGAGCGCCTGCGTAAGCCGCCCGAACCTGGCACGCTCACCGGCGAAAAGAGTCGGGGAGAGAAAAAATTAACGCGCTGATGGACACGTTTCCTGAAGGCACCATGCTGTGCATGACGGTTGTTGCTGAGCCACAGGACACGCTGGAAGAGAAGTTTAACCGCCTGGCTAAAAACGCCATCGGCGAGAATACCGAATCGGGACGCGTCCGCCAGGACGTAGCCGCGGTCAAGGAGCTGCTGGGTAACCGTCACAAACTTTATCGCGCGGCCATCACCTTTTTCTCCGCGCAAAAGACATGCTCGAAATGAATCGCAAGCGCATCGAGCTCAGCACGGTACTTTTGAATGAAGGACTGCAGCCGGTACGCGCTGAACATGAAACCGGTCCGCTGAATACCTGGCTGCGCGCCTTGCCGATGTGTTTTAACCCGCAGCATGACAGGAAAAACTGGTATACCCGCCTAACGTGGGTCCAGCACATTGCCGGGCTGCTGCCCGTTACCGGCCGCGAAACCGGGACCGGTAATGCCGGGTTCAGCTTTTTTAACCGTGGCGGCGATGTACTGGACTTTGATCCACTGAACAAGGACGACCGGTCTCAGAATGCTCATATGCTGCTGTTCGGACCGACCGGTGCGGGTAAATCCGCCACGCTCTGCTCAATGCTCTGTCAGCTGATGGCCGTTCACCGTCCGCGCCTGTTCATTGCGGAAGCCGGTAACAGCTTCGGGCTGACCGCAGACTACTTTGAAAGTCTGGACCTCACGGTTAACAAGGTCAGCGTCAAACCCGGCAGCGGTGTATCCCTGCCGCCCTTTGCTGATGCGCATAAGCTGTTTGACAGTGATGCGCCCGCTCCGGCAATTGATGAGAGTGACCTGCCGGACATTGAAGATGATCCGGACAATGATGAAGAAAACGGCAAGCGCGACATTCTGGGCGAAATGGAAATTTCTGCCCGAATGATGATAACAGGCGGCGATCCGAAGGAAGATGCCGCACTGAAACGTGCCGACCGCGCCATGATCCGTGAAGCGCTGATCATGGCCGCACGGAAAACCCTGGATGAAGGACGCCAGATGCTACCGGGCGATCTGCAGAATGCGCTCAACGCCATTTCACTGGAGACTGAAAACGTCAGTGGACAGGTGCGTAACGAAACCCGCCGGGCGAAAGCGGCTGAAATGGCCGAATCTCTGGGCATGTTTACGCAGCAGGGAAGCTTTGAGGCAGAGCTCTTCAACCAGGAAGGCTCTCTCTGGCCAGAGGCTGACGTTACCCTGATTGACCTCGCACACCTTGCCCGCGAGGGATATGAAGCGCAGATGGCTCTGACGATGGTGTCGCTGACCAACACCATTAACAATATTGCCGAGCGGGACCAGTACCTTGAGCGCGACATTGTTTTTACCGTTGATGAGGCGCACGTTGTGACAGTGAACCCACTTCTCGCCCCCTACATGACCAAAGTGGTCAAGATGTGGCGTAAGCTTGGCGCATGGTTGTGGCTTGCCACACAGAACCTTGAGGACTACCCGAACGCAGCCGGCAAGATGCTGAATATGGCGGAATGGTGGATCTGCCTGACGATGCCGAAAAAAGAGGTCGAGGATATTGCCCGCTTCCGGACGCTTTCAGAAGAGCAAAAAGCCGTACTGCTTTCCGCCAGTAAGCTGTCACGGTGCTACACCGAAGGCGTGGTGCTCTCGAAAAAATTGAAGCACTGTTCCGCGCTGTACCACCCAGCCTATACCTCGCGCTCGGGATGACAGAGAAAGAAGAGAAAGCCGAACGTAAGGCACTGATGCGTAAACATAACTGTTCCGAGCTCGATGCTGCTATTCTCGTAGCGAAGAAACTGGATCGTCTGCGGGGATTGATGACGGAAGATGCGGCCGGGATGGCCGAACACAATGATAAGAGAGAGATGCTGACCGCATGATTAAGCTTAAATATGCGCAACCTCTGACCCAGCGCCCTGCGCCGGACGAAACGCCAACCCCTGTCATGTTCAGCATGCATCCTCAGGGGGAACCCGCGATGACGGCAACAACGGCCGAGCGTTTGGCAGCAATGAAAAACGCGCTGAGGTTGAGGCTGCAACCGCCGGTCACGATTATCTGTAACCCGCATCGTATCGGTAAAAGCAGCTGCGTGTCGGTTCATCTTGAGGACAGCAGGGGTAAACGTGCGGACATTCTGCTGACGCAGGAAGGCCGCGCCGGACTCCCCTGAACAATGAATTTGATTCGCCGCGCTGGCATGTAAATGTACCCGATGCCGCAGATATGGTTTTTTTAACTCTGTGGATTAATGAATTATTCAGAGATTAAGCAACATATTATCTATTCCCGGCTCTTTGAGCCGGTTTTTAAGAAGGAGATCGAATGGCACTTTCAATATCCCTTGCTGCATTCAAAGTTAATGCCGGCGGAGAAAGCATTACCAGCTTTGAAACGACCCATCAGCCAGGAATGGCTGACACTTTCTGGAGTTTGCCTGACTCAAACCTATATATGGTATGCCTGGCAAAAAGAGGGGTGAGCTTCGTGATGTTAAAGCCGGCATCGCTGTGTTGACGAGTCTGACTCACCATGACAGGGAGTTTCAGGACGCCGTCATGGGCCTCATCCGTACCAGCCCTGTTCTTAAGCCCATCAGCGAAAAGTCTAATATGTCGCTTATACACGCCAGGCTTTCTGTAGAAGGTGAAATACCGACAGAAGATGAGCTTAAAGGCGTGTTTTTTAAGCAGTATCTTAAGCACAGTAGCGCAGGTCGCGCCTGATATGACAGAGCGGGGTATCCCCGCTAATCCATCTTGCCGGATTCCCTCAGTTACAGTCCGATACCTACAACCTCCCATCAGAAATTTTTAAATTCCGAAAAAGAGTTTACTGCTGAATCCCTGACCACGTGCTGACACTCTGACGGCCTGTTACCGTGACGGAGATCCGCTATGCGACTCAGGCTTTTGCAATCATTTTTCCTGTTTATACCGTTTCAGCTGTTGGCCGGCACCGTTGTTTATACCGATGCTGATCATCCCCCTATGAATCTGACTGAAGAGGCCACAGTTGTGTGGCTGGATGGGTCTGACCGCCTGCAGGATTCCATTTTTGGCGAACTGGCTGCAGATCCGCAGCTGGCCGCTCAACAGGCCCGCAAAATCATTCAGTCACCTCAATGGCCCGGACAGCAGGAGCAGATTGCTGAAGCGTACCGCCAGGTCGTACATGCATGGGAGATTGGGCTACATAAATTCCCCGCCGTCGTTTTCGATGATCGGGATGTGGTTTATGGCACGGCCGACGTTGCCCGCGCCGACATGCTTCGCGCACAGGGGGATAACTGATGCGTTTCGCCCTCAGAAAACACTTTCAGACGGCCGGCGTTGCCACGGTGCTTGCAGCAGCAGCGGCTCCCGCAACGGTTTCAGCCATTAATACCGCCGGCATTATTGCCAGCGCCATTACCCAGGACTGTATCAGCTGGCGCGTCAGCGGCATCTGTTACTGGCTGATGTGTACGCCGTTTGGTTGTTCGGTGAAAACCTCCGTTAAGGTGACGCATTTTATCCCTGAGGTGGTTGTGTCAACCTACACCGGACCCGGAGGAAATCCCTGGTCAGAGATGGCATTTATGAGCGGTGCATCCGGCACGATCGACAACGCGCTAACCAGTGGTGCGCCGGCCGGCGGCGGCAACGCTGGCGACATTAAGAATCCCGGGCAGCGCAAGTCGAATATCAAATTCAAATACGCCGATGCAATCGGCCATCCGGCCACCTCAGTTATTGGGGGCAGCATTGCCGGTTACTCATGTGATACGGCCGCCACCCCATTCAATCCTTACTTTCTGAGCACGCTGGATTCACTTGTGTGGCGATCGGGGTTGCCTGAGTCGCTTTATCCTGAGGCGCTGATCCCGGGACAGCGTGAACTGGGCAGCCAGGCCAGCGCGAACATGTGGGGGAATATTTACCCCCGCTCCGGCTTCGTCAGCCAGGCAGACGATGACAAAGCGTCCGCCGTGGTCGCGCAGCGCGTCGCCGACATTATTACCCGCTCCGGACAGCCCCACGTTTATCAGGTACTTAAAGGTTCCCGCAAAGCCGGCTACTGGCCGCCCGGTGAGGTGAAGGAAAAAACGGGCACGGCAAATCATAAATGGCAGCGCCTGTCGCCCACGCTTTCAGCCTCCTGTGCGGTTTTTCCTGACGGCGCATACCCCATCGCTCAGGACGGCAACGAAGCGTATGCACTGTGGCAGCCCTACAGCTGCTGCAAGCGGCGCGGCCAGACCTTCCTCTATTCAACTGACTTCTGAGAGGCACCATGTCACCAGTTAAATTCAAACCGGCCGCGCTTGTACTCTTCATCGCTGCCGCAGCGCTATCCGCGCAGGCGGCCGACGATAATCAGTCCAGCGCATTCGGTATTTCACTTCCTTCAGTGAACAACAGCGCCATAGGCTACGGCAAGGACGTCAGCGGCGCGGTCTCTGACAAGCTCTACTATACGCTCGGTGGCGGATCTGTCATCTCACAGCCGGCAACGCGCAGCAGCATGCGCAAACTTGGCATGAACGTTGGATGGAGCAGCGATCTGATGTGCGGCAATTTCGACCTGAAAACAACCGTTGGCAATCAGCTCAACGGGGTAACAAACGGCTTCAAAAACCTCATGGGCGACGTGGTTCAGAACGCCACCGGTGCCGTAGCCAGCCTGCCGGCAATGATTATTCAGCGTGCCAATCCCGGCCTGTACGACATGCTCACAAACGGCGTGTTGCAGGCTAACGTCTCCTTTGATAAGGCCCAGCTCAACTGTCAGAACATGTCAAAACGCATGATGGATTTTGCCGGTAACAACAAATGGACGCAGGGCGCGGTAATGGATGAGTACCGCTCGCTTGTTAACAGCGGAGATGCGGATGCCGTGCGCGTGAACAATTCAGCGGACAAGCTGCAGGGTAACTCCGGTCAGAATTGGATTGGCGGACAGAAACGAGGGGGCAGGGTCAGCAGGCTATCCGGCCAACGCATGACTTAACGGCTGCGGGGTTCAACATGATGAACAGCCTGCCGGTGCTGAGCTCTGACACGGTCAGCAGCAACAGCTGTAACGGGGAGTCTGTGAAAAATATGCGAGCGCTGAAGAAGCGGCCAAATCCGTGGTTCAGGTGGTGGGGGACAGTTCCCTGCGCACCTGCAGTGATGCCTCTCAGTGTACCAGTGGCGATGACGAACAACAGCCTGGCGCTACGCAGGCCGGCACCGGCTTTGCGCCCATCCTGGAAGAGACCACTAAAGAGAATACTGAGCAGCTAGTAAAACTCGTCAATGGCACCGAGCAGCCGAACGCGGCGAATCTGGCAAAGCTTAAAACCGGCAGTTTACCCATCACTGCAGGTGTTATCAGAGCACTGCAGAGAGATCCTGATAACGCAGCCCTGACCGCCCGCCTCGCCGGCGAGCTTGCAATGGCTGACACGGTTGAAACCGCGCTGATTATGCGCCGCATGATTGTGACCGGCATGTCCGAACCTAACGCAGCGGCACAGAATGCGGCTATCGAGGAAGGGGACCGGCGCGTGGCGGCCATCGATCGTGAAATCACGGCATTAAGAAATGAAATGGAGCTCAAGCGCGAGCTGTCACGTAATTCTGTACTCACCATTATCGATCGGGAAAACGGGCGAGTTAACAGCAATCCTCAGACGCAGAGCGACGACAGCACCGACAGTCGCATTAACCGTCTGGCCGTTCCAGAAACGGAAAGCAACTGATGAGGGCGCAGCCGATGAGAACCAAAAACGGCGCGAACCGCGCCTCATTTTTCCGCCGCCACCCTGCTCTGCTTCGCGTGCTGTGTACTGCCGGCGCTCTGCTGGCATTCATGCTGGCCGGGCTCATTGTTGCGGACAAAGCCGTTAAAAATCCCGCTCAGGCCGCTGCATTCCGTGACTGGATGGATCATGCCCGCTATGGCTGGCTGGTATGGCGCCTGGCTGTTTATGGTGCGCTGGCGTGGGGGTTTATGAAAGTTTTCCGGGCGCCAGGCTTCGCTCCGCAATACCGTCAGCCGCTGATCCGCATCGCGGCGGTCAGCGTCATTTTTGCCGTTGTCTGTGAACTGGTGCTGCTCGGCGGCACAGGAGCGTCATGATGCTGACAAACAGCTATCTGGAGTATTTCCTTACCCTGCTCGGCTGGGTTGTTAACAACGGGCTCTGGAACATTCTCATCACGACCGGACTTTTTGCCGTACCGGTAGCTTTCCGGCTTATCGGCATCTGGCTGAAAGTGCGTGAAGAAGGTGAAGATGAGGGAAATAAAGGTGCCCTGTCCATACCCCGCATGGAACATGCTATTTACACTTCTTTTCTGGTCATGATTGCCTGCTGTATGCCGCTAATGAATGTGGACATGAGTACCATTAAATATGATACATCGCGGGCGCAATCCTGCGGCACATGGACGCCAAAAGCGCCCGATAACACTGGATATTCGCCAGTCATATCCAGCATTAACGATCAGACAGCAGCCGCGCCAGTATGGTGGTATCTGATTCATAAGCTGGCAAAGGGGATCACGCAGGCGTCTGTGGCCACTATCCCCTGCCGTCCTGACATGCGTCAGCTCCGGTTTGAAGTTCAGCATACGCGCATTAACAATAAAGCTCTCGCGGAAGAACTGCAGGACTTTACTAATGACTGCTATTCACTCGCGCTGTATATGTGGAAACGTCAGGATCAGGGTCAGACAAAAGACAAAGCTACTCTGCGTGATATTGAGTGGATCGGCAGCAAAACCTTCCTGAGTAATTATTACGGCAGCCTGCAATCAAAAACTCCCCGCGCAGAGTTCCCCTGGAGCGAAAACCGTGACAGCGGAAGGCCGGACACTGGCCGGGGGCTATCCGACCTGTAGTGAGTGGTGGAATAAAGCTGAAACCGGACTACAGGCCCGCGTAATCGATCAGGCTGACCCAGGATTATGGACCCGCCTGTCAGCTGCCATGACCATGATCGGCGGCAATGCCGCTGATTATAAAGAAGCTATTATCCGGCGTTTGGTCAGCCCGGAGAGCCTGACGGTCTCACAGGGCGGACATGTTTATGCCGGCTACGGTGGTAACGCCGATTTTACACTCGACAATTCCGTCACCCGCGTAGCTGCGATCGGCGGTACTGCATTAGGCAGTCTAGCTGCGTTTCCGGCATTTGATGCCATGCGTCAGGCGCTGCCGATGGTACAGGCAGTGCTGCTCATGGCAATTGTGGTGATTTTGCCGCTTATTCTGGCGTTCTCCGCCTATGAGATTAAAACTGTCATAACGCTCTCGTTTGTGCTCTTTGCATTGAACTTCCTTACTTTCTGGTGGGAGCTGGCTCGCTGGCTCGACAGCTGGCTACTGACAGCGCTATACAGCTCTGACACGCATAGCAGCTTTAACATGGCTGGATTTCAGAACAGTTCCGATGACCTAATTATGAATTTCGTTATGGCTACCATGTTCTTGGTTCTCCCTGCGGTGTGGATGGGCGCTCTATCATGGGCGGGAGTTCGTATTGGAGGTGCTTTAGATGGAGCATTTAAAAGTGGAACCTCGCAGGTTCAACAGGCAGGCGGTAGTGGTGTAGAGCTAGCGAAGAAAACTGCGAAACTCTAATCCTTAATGATTGGTAGGGTAAATCCCCTACCAATCATCGTCATCATTGTGATCAACTCTTGAAGAAGTGACAGTAACGTTTTGTGGACCACTATACATACCAAAACCATCATTACCATCGCGATACTGATGGCCGCTTTGTCTTTCTGTAATGTCATCATCCTGAGCACCGCTAATAGCCAAGTTACTAAGCATGTAGAGAAATATTGCTCCGAGTACCAGAATGGTGCCAACAAACATGCCGCCAACTACAGCGAGACTCAAAACCGCAAAACAAGCGATAGGAACCGGCAAGCGGCCAATGAAAGTGGGTAATCTGTGCTTTAAAGTCCATGCCACACAAGTACTATTAGCTGCCCGGGCACTTTTTGAGAACCTCAGCCAGAATCCAGCCGCACTGGCACCTCTTTTGAAAGCTGAGTTTTCCATAATTCACACCTCATAATTTCAAAATTCACTAGTTCAGTAAGCCTTTTTACTGCCTATCTTCAAAGACAGACCTGAACAGTTCATATTTGTATTCCCGCTACTTTACGAACATGTTTGCTGTTCCGCATGAGCTTTCGCTATGCGAATAACAGTTCGTTCTGAAACTCCGCATAAAGAGGCTGTATCGCGAATGCTAAGCCCGTTCTCTACCCGAAGCCTGATTATGTTAAGATGAAGCGCCAGGTCTGGCTGCCTTCCTTTAAATTTTCCTTTGTCCTTTGCTTTTACGATCCCTTCTTCCTGCCGACGTCGGCGGTCTTGATAGTCTTTACGCGCGATCGCAGCCAACATATCTAGCATCATGCCATTAATCGCACGCAGCATTGCGGCGGTGAAGTCGTCACTGACATGTTTTTCCAGTGCAGCATGACTGGTAGGTAAATCAAGGCTGATGACACAGAGGTGCTTCTCGCTAATAAGAGATTTCAGTCGAAGCCATCCCTGATCGTCGAGGCGTGACAACCTATCTACCTGCTCGATTAGGATAGCGTCTCCTGGAGCGGCATTTTCCAGCAGACGAATTAGTTCTGGGCGATGCAGTGAAGCCCCTGAAACATTCTCAACGTACCAGCTGGCAATTCGATGTCCTTTTTCTCTAACGAAAGATTCCAGTCGATTTTTTGCTCGCTGTGCATCTTGTTCATGAGTCGAAGCGCGTAAATATGCAAAAATGTACATTTTATAACCGGTAGTGACACATAGGTGATGACATTACCATACATGACATTTAGGTTATGACATATGGGAAATTCTATACCTTTTTAGCCTATGACATTAGGGTATACTCAAATGTCATAATAAAATGATAACAACTGCAATATTAACCGGTTGAATTCACTCAAAAACATCTCGTTTTTTTATTTGTGTTTTATGTCTTTGATAATATTAAAAACAAGATTCCATTTAATTAGGTTAAAATAAAATATGAAATTAGTTGATTGAGGTACGATTATTTAAACACGGTTATCCCTTAATATCAGTTGGTGATAATCAGGCTTTAACGTAGTGGTGTCAGATATATCTGCATGATGACGCTGGAAAATTAAACCGGTTTAGCTGAGCGTATAATGGATGTAAGCTTACTGAAGGGTTCTTTGGGCAGAACCCTTCAGAGCATTTATAAAGCCGGATGACCGTTATTTTTTCAGCCACGCTTCCATGTGCTCTATTTCACTTTTCTGCGCCTTGATGACATCTTCTGCCATCTTCTTCATTTCCGGATCTTTCCCGTATTTCAGCTCCGTTTCAGCCATGGCAATCGCCCCCTGTGATGCTCGATCATGCCTTTGGCAAACGCCCTGTCAGCGTCCTGCTCCTTCAGGGCATTCATCATGCTACTGTGCATCTTTTGCATACCTGACATGTACTCTTTTGAGGCCGGAGACATGCTCATCTCATGCGTCATTTTTGAGGCCGGTTGCTGAGCCATAACCGCAGCCGGCAGGACAAGCAGCAGGGAGGCAAGAATCATATGCGGTTTTTTCATAAGGTAACTCCTTTATAGGTAAGATATTTACTTCAGGTTTTCCCGGGCATCCTTTCATATGTCCGGGAACATAACCTTGATACAGAGCAGTTCAAATCATGAAATTTTAGCCCGGAAAGTTTTGTTATTACGGTCCCTCTGTTGCCGGCATGATGGCCGTGAACGTAATGACATTATCATTCACGGCTACCTGCAGATCGCCTTCATGGGCCAGCAAAATGGACCGCGTAATAGAAAGACCGAGTCCCGCGCCATCCGTATTATGCTGCCTGGATGCATCACCCCGGTAAAAACGGTCAAACAGTCGGCCCAGACTTTCCGGTGCAATATCTTCTGTGTGATTGGAAATATGTACAAAGGCCCTGTCCGAGTTATGCTCTGCTGATACGGATATGGCAGAGCCCGGCAGAGAATATTTTATGGCGTTGGTGATCAGATTACTCAGCGCACGACGCAGCATCAGGCGATCGCCTCTGACGAGAGCATCACCTTTAAGCTTCAGCGTTTTATGATTTTCACCAGCAAGAGGCTCAAAGAAATCAATCAGTTCCTCGAGTTCTTCGTGCAAGGAGACGTTCTGCTTCTCCAGTATCATCAGGCCATTTTCTGACTTCGCCAGAAAAAGCATGTCGCTGCTCATTCTTGCAAGCCGGCTCAGCTCTTCCAGATTAGAGAAAAGTACCTCCCGGTAACTGGCTGCATCCCGATCCCGGGACAGGGCAACCTGCGTCTGCATCATCAGGTTACTGACAGGGGTACGCAGCTCATGGGCAATGTCCGATGAAAACTCAGAAAGGCGCCTGAAGGATTTCTCCAGCCTTTCAAGCATGCTGTTGAATTCAGCCACGGTAGCCATCAGCTCGGCCGGCAGATTGCGCGCAGGAAGACGTTTACTGAGGTTGTTGATGGTGACAGCGGAGGCCAGACGGTTTAATTCATTCAGCGGCTTGAGACCCATCCTTGTGACAAACCAGCCCAGTAATACCGAAATGAACATCAGCCCGCCGTTGAACCAGATCAGCCATTTTTTAAGCTGGCTGATAAATTCATCATGAAAGCCGGTATCATAAGCGGCTGTTATCAGGACATCATGTTGTCCGCCTGTTTTCTGCGCACTGATTTTTCTGACAATAACATTATAACGCCAGCCTTCATCCTCTACTGTCTGCATCGTATCCGGATATGCGGCTTCGCTGGCAAAACGTCCGTAAGGAAGCGGAAAACCGGGCGAGGAATAGTCGGCAAGTAACCGGTTATCCGACGTTTTAATCGACAGATACAACCCGCTGTGACCTACCATGGCATCGGCAACCTTGCGTGCAAGCGAAGCACTGTCTGGCTGCCCGGAATCAGCTTCACTTTCCAGTAGTTCGGTTGCCAGCTCAAGCTTTCCTGTCAGCAGTGCGGCATCCTGATGGCGAAAATAGCTGCTCAGGGCAGCAACAAGCAGGACGCTGGAAAGAAGCCAGGCAGACATCATTACACCGGCAAATATCACGCTCAGCCGTGTAGTCAGGGACCAGTTACGCTTCACTCTTCACGTATCTCCAGAACATAACCGATGCCCCGCACGGTATGAATGAGCTTTGGCGTAAAGTCATCATCTACCTTGCTGCGAAGCCGCCTGACGGCAACGTCAATGACATTGGTATCGCTTTCAAAATTAATATTCCAGACCAGGGAGGAAAGCAGGTTTCTTGGCAAAACCTCTCCGGTTCGCTGTAACAACAGCTCAAGCAGCACAAACTCTTTGGTAGACAGGTGAATTTTTTCCCGACCGGCTCACGGTCCGGCGGGAGGCGTCCATGATCAGATCTGCAATGCTGTGGTTTCCTGAAGCCTGTGTACGGTTACGCCTGAGCAGCGTGCGGATGCGGGCCAGAAGCTCGGCAAAATCGAAAGGTTTTAGCAGGTAATCATCCGCGCCCAGATCGAGCCCTTTAATTTTTTCGCTGACGTTATCTCTGGCCGTCAGGAACAGGACGGGCTCTTCGTGGCGTGCCATGCGCATCTGCTGCAGGATATCCCAGCCGTCCATTGAGGGCAGCATGACGTCCAGGATTATCAGGTCATAATGCTGACGCAGAATATGCTCCAGGCCCTGACGCCCGTCGTTCACCAGGGTCACGTCATAGCCTGCTTCCTGGAGTCCCTGCTTCAGGTAAGTACCGGTCTTCAGTTCATCCTCAACAATCAGCATGGTTGTCATGGTGCGTTTTTTCCTGCAGTTAATTGTTACTCCATACCGGTTCCTGGCGACAGGGTGCCCAGCCAGGCAACAATTGCCAGTATCAGTACCGCTACGGTAAATTCTGTAATAATGCTTTTACGCATCAGTGCAATACCCGCCTTATAGTGGCCCTGAAGCAGGGCATTTTCCAGCTTTGGTGCAAGCCGGAAGCGGTTGGCGGCAGCCAGCAATAACATCAGAAAAAACAGAGCGGTCTTTATTACCAGCAGCAGGCCGTAAACGCTTCCCGGCAAAGTGCTCAGTGGCTTTTCTGTGATAAGCACGAAATTAACCACTGCCGTGATCACGATGCTTATCACAATAACCGTGCCGGCACGGGCAAATCCCGTTAATGCCCCGGACAGCTGCAGTGCATAAGCCGCTTTACTGGCTTTTTTATACTCAGCAGAACGGTAAAAGCCGTCAGGGCACCTACCCAGGCACCGGCTGCGGAAAGATGAACAATATCGCTCAACAGATGGACGTAATAGCTCACACCGTCATTCATGGCTGCATGCCCCCCACGCCAGGGTCGCCAGCGCCGTACCGCCTGCCAGCATCAAAACATAACGTGAAAGTACGGCATTCCTGAGCCGCAGACCGAGCCCGACAAAGGCGATAGTCAGGGCAACGAGCCGGACAACCCAGCTCATGCCAACAGCGGTCTCGCCGACCACCATTTCAATAATGTGCAGAGTCAGCTCACCGGGGTCGCTGACGCCGCTCATAGACTGGGCAACCAGCAGCATGTTTGCCAGTGACAACACAATCCCGGCAGAAATGAGCGTGAAAAAGAACGACCAGACGCTGAACAAAGATACCGGTTTTTTTAAGACGCCTTTCAGGGCATAAAGCTCAAATAAAGGCAGGCCAAAAAGAACCATAAGATCAAGGTAAAGAAGAAACCGGATGACAATAAAAGTCTGATCGTTCATAGCATTACTTCACGCTAAAACTGTAGTTGCCGGTACGGGGATGTGTGTCAGATGACACCGCACGCCATTCCACCTTATAAGTCCCGGCGGGCAGCGGTTTTGCCGGCGTGATAATCATGGTTTTGGGATCGCTGCCGGCTGCAACTTTAGCTGCAACAGGCATTGGCGCGTGCGATGACATGCCCGGCATGGCAGTCATTATCAGACGTGCGCCAGAGAATTTGGTCACCAGATTTTCGGTGAAGTGAAGCTCTACTTTTGACGGAGCCGCAACCTGTGCCTTGTCTGAAGGCACTGATGAAGCCAGTTCAGGATGTGCCTGGACAGCGAAAGCAGTGACAGAAGCCACAACAGCGATGAAATACTTAGCAGATGAATGTTTCATTATAATACCTGTCTTGTTTGAATTAACTGCATCAGAACCACATGCGTGCCCCGAGAAGGAAACGCACTTCGTTATCTTTTTCTCCTTCACGGGCAGCCATATCGGCGGTATTACCGTAAAGCTGGCTCCAGGAAACCCCGACGTATGGAGCAAACTCACGTTTCACCTCGTAGCGAAGGCGCAGTGAAAGTTCCGTACTGGACAGTCCCTTACCGGTTTCACGCGCTTCATCATCTTTCCCGTAAAGATTGGCTTCAAAGGAAGGCTGCAGGATCAGACGGTTGGTCAGCAGCACATCGTAATCCGCCTCCAGCCTCAGCGCAGTTCGCCCCTTCTCGCCGGCAAACGCTGTCAGCTCGGTTTCAAAATTGTAAAGGGCCATTCCCTGCAGGCCGGCGGCAAGCCAGGTCTGGGGCTTTCCGGGCCGGAAATCCTGTCGGGCCCCGGCAACCACGTCCCACCAGGGCGTAATGGCATGTCCCCACAGTGCCTGCACTTCTGCGGATTCAGCTTTACCGTCGCTGGTTTCGCCTTCGCTGCGCATCCAGAGCCGGTCAATGTCACCCCCAATCCAGCCGCTCACATCCCAGCTGAATCCGCCAGGATCGTTGTTTTTCTGCCATTCCAGCTGATCGGCAAGCAGAAAGTAATTCACGCTGCTGTCATGAACTTTATGACCGTGGACATCCGGAAATGCCGCCTTACGGTCAGCCTCGGTAACCGGCGGGATGGGCGTTCTGCTTTCTGCTGACGCAGCGGGTTGCATGGACTCCATACCATCCATCGGCTCCATCCCGCCCATAGCAGAATGCTCCATCCCTGACATATCATGCTGCTGCATGTTATGCGCTGGCGCGGCATAGACGGGTGTAAACGTCGTTCCGGCAAGTGCAGACCAAACCAGTAATCCTGCCGCAGAACGCGACACATTCTTTTTCATATCACTCCACCCTGAAACTGACATCAGCAGTACCTCATTCAATGACCCGGACTTCACGAAACATGCCCGTTTCCATATGGAAAAGAAGATGGCAGTGATAGGCCCACCGCCCGAGTGCGTCAGCCGTGACGCGATAGCTGCGGCGGGTTCCCGGAGGCATATCAATGGTATGTTTACGTACCTGGAAGTTGCCATCCTCGTCTTCAAGATCACTCCACATACCGTGAAGATGAATGGGGTGCGTCATCATGGTGTCGTTGACCAGTACGATACGAACGCGTTCACCGTAGCGGAGCGTAACCGGTTCTGAATCTGAGAATTTGATGCCGTTGAAAGACCAGGCAAACTTTTCCATATGGCCCGTAAGGTGCAGTTCGATGGTACGGGAGGGTTCACGGCCGTCCGGATCCTCAAACGTACTTTTCAGGTCGGCATAAGTCAGAACTTTTCTGCCGTTATTACGCAGGCCGATGCCCGGGTCATTTAATTTTGCTGCCGGCATCATTGCCTGCATATCGACCAGAGGGTTATTCGTTTCGGAAGCCGGATGTTTTTGCATGTCACTCATGCCAGCCATGCTTGCGTGATCCATACCGCTCATGGCGCTGTGATCCATTCCCGCCATGCTGTCTGCTGGAGGGGCTGGTATATCTGAACCATCCATACTCAGCATATCGCCGCCGTTCATGCCCTGCATCTGACTGTGATCCATCCCGCCCATGCTGCCATGATCCATCCCGCCCATACCCATATCATCCATGGTCAGCCAGGGACGCGGATCGGGTTTCGGAACCGTTGCTGACAGCCCCTCCCGGACGGCAAGCGTGCCACGTGCATAGCCGCTGCGGTCCATAGACTGAGCAAAAATAGTGTAAGCATCATCAGTCGGCTCTACGATCACATCGAAAGTTTCGGCAACGGCGATACGGAACTCATCAACGGACACGGGGGTGACATACTGTCCGTCTGCAGCCACGACCGTCATTTTCAGGCCGGGAATACGAACGTCAAAATAAGACATGGCCGAGCCGTTAATGAAGCGCAGGCGTACTTTCTCGCCTTTACGGAACAGACCGGTCCAGTTTTTACCGGGTCCCTGTCCGTTCATCAGGTAGGTGTATGTGAAACCACTGACGTCGGCCAGATCTGTCGGGTTCATCTTCATTTCAGCCCACATTTTCCGGTCAGCCAGCGTATTCGCGAGGCCTTTCTCCCGCGCATCACGGAAAAAGTCGGTAGCGGTGGGTTTAGCGAAGTTGTAATAATCTGACTGCTTTTTCAGTTTTGCGAGAATGTCTGCGGCTTTTTCATCAGACCAGTCGGTCAGCAGCACAACCTGCTCGCTGTCCCACTGAAACGGCTCAGGTTCAGCGGCATCGATAATAATCGGACCGTATACTCCTTCCTGCTCCTGCAGACCGGAATGGCTGTGATACCAGTAAGTTCCGTTCTGCTTTATTTTAAAGGAGTAAACATACGTGTCGTCCGGTTCGATACCGTGAAAACTGAGACCCGGTACGCCATCCATATTTGCCGGCAGGATAATGCCATGCCAGTGAACAGAGGTCGGCTCTGACAGGCGGTTTTTTACCCTTAACGTGACAGTGTCGCCTTCTTTCCAGCGCAGCAGCGGCCCCGGAAGTCCCGCATTTATGGTTTTTGCATAACGGGTCGTACCGGTGATATTCAGTGGCGTTTCGCCGATAAACAGATCAAAGTCGGTCCCGGTCAGCGTGCGGGACTGCATCAGGCTTACCGCCGAGAGCGCATCAAACGTTCTCAGCCCCAGGCCGCCCACGAGACCGGCGGCGGTTATCCCTTTAATAAAATTACGTCGTGAACTTTTAAGTTCCATGACTGAGCTCCGGCAAAATTCACAGTATCCCGGGAGAAAAATCTCTCCGCTCCGCAAGCACAAGCCGTGCTTACCGTTCAGGAAGTTTATTTTTTGTTACCGGAAAGCTATCACAGCTGAAAGACGGGCATGATTACAATTGTGTAATGTTGGAACTTACTGTTTTTACATTACATTTCTGTCATTTTCGATCGGAAGCATTTTTCTCCTGTACGATAAAAATGACTGAAGCCGGAGAGCGTCCGGCCCGCCATTATTTAACTTTTACTCGTAAGGACAGCCGACATGAAAAAATTAATGTTTGTTTCTCTTCTGGCCCTGTTTTCCGCCTCATCAGTATGGGCACAGCCGCATCCTGTTTCAGAGCCGGACGGTCAGGTAACTAACAACGCTGCTGCCATGATGAATGATCATGAGCGTGCCATCCTGGCGCACCAGAGTATGGATAATGCAAATTCTGCAGCACATCAGAGCATCATTGATATGCACCGCAGGATGATGCAGCAGGAAAAATAACGGGTCGCACCGGACAGAAGGTTCGCCCGGTATTTTCTGTCCGTTTCTGTTACTGATCCGGGATGTGGTTGTGTTTTACCCTCATCATTAATGCTTTTTCCGGTAAATCTTCTTTCAAGGCTTACGTAAGCCGGCCCGTCTTGCTGCGACGGGCTCTTTTTTACCACCTTTCCTGCTTTCCGCCTTGTTAAACTGCCAGCCGTGCTGAATACAGCGGTATCTTTGCGACAATAATGATTTTGTTCCAGGCTTAACACTTATTCGCAAACAAGCCGAGTGAGAGAGGACAATATGTCAGAGCATTATCGCAACTGCATTGAAGCCTGCTACATCTGTGCCGCAACCTGTGATTACTGTGCCGCGTCGTGCCTGAAGGAGCCTCAGCTCGGGATGATGCGTGAATGCATAAGGCAGGACATGCAGTGCGCAAGTATCTGCAGGATGGCGGCAAAATTAATGACGCTTGACAGTGAGTTTGCTACAGAAATCTGCAGGATCTGCGCTGAAGCCTGCCAGAAATGCGGGGATGAGTGCGCCCGGCATGAGCACGAACACTGTAAAAAATGCGCAGAAGCATGCCACCATTGTGCTCAGGAGTGCAGAAATATGGCTGCATGACTTTGCTGTCATCCGCGGTACGAAGCAAGGGACAGCTACTTCATGCGCCAGAAAGCAGAAAATTGACGTCGCCAGCCCTGCCTGACCCTTTGCGGGAAAAACGCAGTAGGAGCAGATGATGCGCAACAAAAGACAGGGCCACCTGAACGAGCCCTGTAAACTGTTCAGGTGGCGAGGGCTCTGGACTGCGGCATGATTACGGGCAGGACGGAACCATACCGACTACTTACGCAACAGGCGTAGCCCGTTTGCCACAACAAGCAGGCTTGCACCCACATCCGCGAATACGGCCATCCACATGGTCCCCATACCGGCAATGGTCAGGGCCAGAAAAACTGCCTTGATCCCAATAGCCATAACGATATTCTGAACCAGAACATTATACGTCTGCCTGGAGAGCCGGACAAAAGCCGGAATTTTACGCAAATCATCGTCCATGAGGGCCACATCGGCAGTCTCGATGGCGGTATCCGTGCCCATTGCGCCCATGGCAAAGCCGATATCGGCGCGGGCCAGCGCCGGTGCATCATTGATGCCGTCGCCCACCATGCCGGTCGTGCCCTGCGCCGTAAATGTTTCCACGGCACGCAGTTTATCTTCCGGCAGTTGATCCCCACGCGCCTCATCGATACCAACCTGACCGGCAATGGCCAGCGCCGTGTGCGCATTGTCTCCGGTCAGCATGAGCGTTTTGACACCCAGACTATGCAACTGCCTTATAGCCTCGCGGCTGCTTTCCTTCACCGTATCAGCCACCGCAAACAGCCCAAGCACCTGATGAGTGTCAGAGAGCATGATGACCGTTTTACCCCCGGCCTCCAGTTCCGTTAGTGCAGCCCTGACCGCTTCCGGGCAACGCAACGTTTCTTCAGCCAGCCTCAGATTCCCCAGATTGTAGGTTTGACCGTTGATGACGCCGCGCACGCCACGGCCCGGCAGAGCCTCAAAGTTTTCTACTTCATAACGCTGAATGCCATCTGATGCCGCCGATACAGCCTGCGAAACCGGATGATCGGAGTAACCTGCCAGGCTCACAGCCAGCCTGCGCCCCTCGTCTTCTGACACACCGGTATAGATAATCGCATCCGTCTGTACCGGCTTACCGTGCGTCAGTGTGCCGGTCTTGTCGAGCGCCAGCCACTTCAGCTTTCGGCCTTCTTCAAGATAAACGCCGCCCTTGATCAATATCCCCCGGCGGGCTGCTGCCGTCAGGCCGCTGACAATGGTCACTGGCGTGGAAATGACCAGCGCACAGGGGCAGGCGATAACCAGCATCACCAGCGCTTTGTAAATCCATTCCTGCCAGCTTCCACCTGCAATCAGCGGCGGGAGAAGGGCAACTGCGAGAGCAATAGCAAACACCACAGGGGTATATATTTGCGCAAAGCGATCAACAAAGCGCTGCGTAGGGGCTTTTGCCCCCTGCGCTTCCGCCACAGCATGAATGATACGCGCCAGCGTGGTATTTCCGGCAGCGGCCGTTACCCGGTACTCAAAGCCACCGGAGCCGTTGACCGTCCCGGCGAAGACAGGGTCGCCTTCCCCTTTATCCACCGGCAGGCTTTCGCCGGTAATGGGTGCCTGATTAATGGCGGTCCTGCCCCGGATCACCGTGCCGTCGAGGGCGATACGCTCGCCAGGTTTTACCCTGACCAAGCTGTTAATGGATACAGACCTGGCCTCAGTTTCTTTCCAGGAGCCGTCCGGCTGCTGAACCGTGGCCGTTTCAGGCGTCAGCTTCATCAGAGAGCCGATGGCATTGCGGGCGCGATCAAGAGACTTCGCTTCAATCAGTTCCGCAATCGTGAACAGCACCATTACCATGGCGGCTTCCGGCCACTGTCCGAGCGCCAGCGCCCCGGTGACGGCAATACTCATCAGCGCGTTGATATTCAGGTTGCCGTTGCGCAGTGCAATCCAGCCTTTTTTGTATGTGGACACGCCACAGGCCGCAACGGCAGCCAGAGCAAGAGCCGCTTCCAGCCATTCCGGCATGCCCGTCCAGTGCATGGCTTCGGCGGCGATTGCCGCCACACCGGCAAGCGCCAGCGGCCACCAGGGTTTTTCTTTCCCTCAGTGACCGCGTGCCGGCCATTGCTGTCAGGAAGTTCAGGTTCAAAGCCCAGCGAACGAATGGCGGCCAGAACCGGCTCCAGCGCATCCGGTGCGTGAACCACCGTCAGTACGCGCTGCATAAGATTGAAATCCAGTTCCTTCACGGCTGACATGCCGTCCAGCTTTTTACGGATCATGCCCTCCTCTACCGGGCAGTCCATCTGCATGATCCTGATACTGGTACGCACCCCGTCAGCGGTCACCTGCTGCGTCTGCAGCTCACCAAATGTGACAGGGGCAGGCGCGCAGCAGGAACCGCCGGTGCTTTCCGCCTCACGGCCTGAACAGCAGCTGCCTTCAGGCTGCATTGCTTTATCAATCGGTTCCGGGTCAAAACCCAGCGAGCGCACCGCCTGCAGAACCGGCTCCAGCGCCTGCGGCGTATGGGTCACGGTGAGCACCCTCTGCATCAGATTGAAGTCAAGATTGCTGATGGCAGGTAATTTTGCCAGTTTTTTCGGAGGAGCGTCTCCTCCGTCGGGCAGTCCATCTGCATGATGCGCAGACGCGTCTGAACTTCATCGTTGCGGGTATGCTCTGTAACCGGTTCGGATGGCTGACTCAGGCTGTCCGGTGAGCAGCAGCTGCCGGTGCTGCAACAGGCCGGTGTGGCTTCAGCCATTTTTTGTGGCGTTTTACCGGATACCTCTGCCGGGGCAGCAACGTTTTTTTAACAGACGCCTCCTCTCCGGTTGCGGCAGAACCACATTTTTTATTACTGCAGCAGTCACTCATATCTTTATCCCGTTCATAACGTATACTGGCATTAAAGACCCTGATGTAACTACAGGGTCAAGATCAGATGAGGTGAGTTATGAAAATTGGCGAGCTGGCCCGGCTGGCTGGATGTCCGGTAGAAACGGTGCGTTATTACGAGCGTGAGGGCCTGCTGCAGGCCGCGTTGCGGGACCAGGGTAATAACTATCGCCATTATGACAGTGCGCACCTGGAAAGGATGATGTTTATCCGGCGCTGTCGGGCGCTGGATATGACCCATCAAGAAATCCGGGTGCTGCTGCAGGCGCGTAGCCAGCCTGATGCAGACTGCGGTTCGGTCAATGTCCTGATAAATGAACATCTGAACCACGTTCAGGCTCGCATCCGTGAACTGAATATGCTGGAAAACCAACTTTGTGAGCTCCGGAGCCACTGCAATGCCAATCGGGCAACACGGGACTGCGGTATTCTGCGCGAACTGGAGCAGGCAGAAGAGCCTGAGGATATCGTGCCGGTTATAACTGCAGGTCATCTGGCCGGAAGTCATTCATACTGATGCTGCTTTTCTACTATCAGCAGGACGGTTCACTAAATAAACAGGCTTTTTTTGCCATATTACTCCGGCATGCCCGGCCATTCAGTCAGCTGAAAATATGCTGCCGTTAAAAGCTGTGTGACATCGTTCAGCATTCACTTTCCATTTGTTTCGTAGCGTATCCTGGCAGGACTGCCCCTGATCGCCGGAAAGTAACATCAAAGGTTCAACCGCATCGCATAGCCTCTGGTAAAAGTTTCCAGAATAAAATACCCTTCATTTCATATATTCATGAAATGAAGAATTATAATGGAGCAAACCAGAGCACTTATTGCGTTCTCAGCACTGGCACATGAATCACGACTCAGAATAGTCAGAATGCTTGTTGTAGCGGGCGCAGGTGGCATGTCCGCAGGTGACATTGCTGCCGCTCTCGACGCTTCATCCCCTCCAGAGTGTCTTTTCACCTGAAAGAACTCGAGCACGCCGGCCTTATCTCCGGTCGCCGCGAAGGCAAATCGGTTATCTACAGCGCCTGCTGGACAGACCTGGCCGATTTAGTGGCCTTTCTGATGCACGACTGCTGTCAGGGGCATTGTCATTATTGCGATCAGGCCATCGAATTATTTTCTAAATGTACCGGTATGCCAACAGGGCCTGAAAATAATGCCTGAACATCGCTTTTGCAGTCACAATAACCAACACAGAGACAGAGGGATTTAGCCTGTGCAAACAGCAAATAAAGCAGCACGGATCAGGGACCGGCTTGAGCATAGTCAAATTGCCATTTATTTCGTTGCAGTGGCAGCCGGATGTTTTTCAGCAATGCTTTTGCCGGGGACTGACCGCCTGGAAAGTGCCATCAATCCCGCACTGGCTCTGATGCTTTATGTCACCTTTCTGCAAGTGCCCGTGGCCGAACTTGGCGGTGCGTTCACGAGAGTACGTTTTATTCTGCCTCTCCTGCTGACTAATTTCCTTTTAGTGCCGATTCTGGTCGCAGTACTGGTCAGTTTTCTTCCGCAAAACCCGGTGCTTATCCTCGGAGTGCTTCTGGTCCTGCTGACTCCCTGCATAGATTACGTGGTGACATTTTCGCAACTTGGTCGTGCTGATGCCCGTCTTTTACTGGCCTCCACGCCGGTATTACTTATGGTGCAGATTCTGTTGCTTCCGGTATACCTGCATTTATTTCTTGGCGAAAATGCCTCTGAACTGGTGCAGCCCGCACCCTTTATTCATGCATTCATCTGGCTTATCGCTGTCCCCCTGATCCTTGCTGCACTAACCCAGTTTATGGCCCGCAAAATTCATTTAGCGCAAAAGGCTTCCGAATGTATTGGTCTGCTGCCCGTTCCGGCAACTGCGACAGTTCTTTTCATTGTTGTGGCCGCCATGCTGCCGCAGCTGGGTGAAGCCTGGTCTGTTGCTGTTCAGGCAGTGCCTGTCTATCTGGCTTTTGCTGCGTTAGCACCTTTGTGCGGATGGAGCATGGCTAAGGTTTTTCATCTGGAGCCCGCGGCAGGAAGAGCTATTGCCTTCAGTGGCGCTACCCGAAACTCTCTGGTCATATTACCGCTGGCGCTGGCAGTTCCGGGCGCGGTGCCCGTCCTGCCGGCTGTTATCGTGGCTCAGACCATGGTTGAGCTAATCAGCGAGCTGGTTTACGTGCGTCTCATCCCCAGACTGGGGCGCAATAACGTGTGAGCGTAAGTGATATGCCGCCCGCTGTGGCGGCATTATTATATAAAAGGTTCACGTCCGGTAAGCTGCTATCTTCATGGCGGTCCAGATCACAGCTAAGGCAGGTCTGAACTCATCTGTTAATAGTTATGTTCGCATACAGCTGTGCAGAAAAGGCAGTCAGCCCGCCACAACATATATGAATTTATAAATATAAAATTGACCTTTCGTCTGCAGAAGACGAGACTTATTGCTGTCCGCCACGAAGGAGAAATTATGCCGTCACTTCTGCCCCTGCAACTTTTTAAAAATCTTTCTGACGAAACCCGGCTCAGCCTGGTGCTGCTGTTGCGCGAAAAAGGGGAGCTCTGCGTCTGCGAGCTTTCATCCACGCTGAATGAATCACAACCAAAAATCTCCCGTCACCTTGCACTTCTCAGGGAGAGTGGGCTGCTGATCGACAGGCGAGACGGCAAGTGGATCCATTACCGGTTATCGCCACACATGCCAGCCTGGGCAGCAGCAGTGATTGAACAGGCTTACCTGTGCCAGCGGGATGACATCCTTAAGCTCAGCCAGCAGGCTGAACGCGATAACGCAACCACCAACGGCAAGGTTGTCTGCATGTAAGAATTTTATCAAAACACATTCGATTAAACGCATGTGTTTTACAGCATACACTTAGAAGCCCGCTTTAACGGGCGGTTATATTTAAGAAGGAGAGAGTATGTTTCTGGCGGGTGCGATTTTTATCCTGACCCTGGTGCTGGTTATCTGGCAGCCAAAAGGGCTCAGTATTGGCTGGAGTGCCACTATAGGTGCCGCTCTGGCGCTGCTGACCGGCGTAGTACAGATTGGAGATATTCCGGTGGTCTGGCAGATTGTCTGGAACGCTACGGCTACCTTTATTGCCGTCATCATCATCAGCCTGCTGCTCGACGAGTCCGGCTTTTTGAGTGGGCGGCGCTGCACGTTTCCCGCTGGGGAGGCGGAAAAGGCCGGCTGCTGTTCACCTGTATCGTTCTGCTGGGTGCGGCGGTAGCCGCCCTGTTCGCTAATGACGGGGCAGCGCTTATTCTGACGCCGATCGTCATCGCCATGCTGCTGGCGCTGGGCTTCAGCCCCGGCGCCACGCTGGCGTTTGTGATGGCAGCAGGTTTCATCGCCGACACCTCCAGCCTGCCGCTCATCGTGTCGAACCTGGTGAACATTGTCACGGCGGACTTCTTTAAGCTGGGTTTCAGCGAGTATGCCTCGGTGATGGTGCCGGTAAATATCGCCTCCGTGGCCGCCACGCTGGTGATGCTGCACCTGTTT
Source organism: Candidatus Pantoea bituminis (assembly GCF_018842675.1). Classification (NCBI taxonomy): domain Bacteria; kingdom Pseudomonadati; phylum Pseudomonadota; class Gammaproteobacteria; order Enterobacterales; family Erwiniaceae; genus Pantoea; species Candidatus Pantoea bituminis. Next base: position 43,578 of record NZ_JAGTWO010000003.1, on the reverse strand, counting down.
TTCCGCAGGGACATCCCGGCCACCTACGACCTGACGAAACTGAAGGCGCCGCGTGAGGCCATTCGCGATGCGCGCACTTTTAGAACCGGCTGGATTGTTCTCATCCTGCTACTGGCCGGCTTCTTTGCTCTCGAACCACTCGGCGTGCCGGTAAGCCTGGTGGCAGCGGTGGCGGCGTGTATTCTCTGGCTGGTTGCCCGCAAAGGACACGTGATTGATACCGGCAAGGTGCTGAAAGGCGCGCCCTGGCAGATTGTTATCTTCTCGCTGGGCATGTATCTGGTGGTGTACGGTCTTCGTAACGCCGGCCTGACTGATTACCTTTCTGCCGCCCTGAACCGGTTTGCAGAGCACGGCGTCTGGGGCGCAACGCTCGGCACCGGTTTCCTGACGGCGGCGCTCTCTTCTGTCATGAACAACATGCCTACCGTGCTCGTTGGTGCGCTTTCGATTGACGGCAGCACCGCACAGGGCGTGGTGAAGGAAGCGATGATTTACGCCAACATCATCGGCTGCGACCTCGGCCCGAAAATCACCCCCATCGGCAGCCTCGCTACCCTGCTGTGGCTGCACGTACTGGCGCAAAAAATATTACTGTCAGCTGGAGCTACTACTTCCGCGTGGGCATCGTGATGACCCTGCCGGTACTTTTTGTGACGCTGGCCGCGCTGGCCCTGCGCCTGTCTGTTTAACCTTAACCCCGGTGTTGCGACTGTGCAGCGCCTTTACGGAGTACCGCTTATGACTGACATCACCATTTATCACAACCCGGCGTGCGGGACGTCCCGCAACACCCTGGCGCTTATCCGCAACAGCGGCACCGAACCCAAGGTTATTCTGTATCTGGAAACACCGCCGTCACGCGACGAGCTGAAGAAGCTGATTGCGGACATGGGCATCAGCGTGCGCGCTCTGCTGAGAAAAATACGGAGCCGTATGAGCAGCTCGGGCTGGCAGAAGACCGGTTCAGCGATGACGAGCTACTGGACGCCATGCTGGCTCATCCGATCCTTATTAATCGCCCGGTGGTGGTGACGCCGCTCGGAACGAAGCTCTGCCGCCCCTCTGAAGTAGTTCTGGATATACTGCCAGACCCGCAGCAGGGCGCGTTCACCAAAGAGGATGGTGAAGTGCTCATTGATGAACACGGTCACCGCGTCAGAGACTGATTTTTCACCAGGCTGCAGACATAACGAGTGTGAAAGAAAGCCGGCATCTGCCGGCTTTTTTATATGCTGCGCTGATTGACCCGCTCTGAGAGCTGAGCGGCACTCTCTTTTCTTTCACTGTAGCGGTCGGTCAGGTAGTTGCTTCGCCCGCGCGTCAGCAGGGTGAACTTCATCAGTTCCTCCATGACGTCCACGATGCGGTCGTAATACGGTGATGGTTTCATGCGACCGTCCTCATCAAACTCGGCCCAGGCTTTTGCCACGGATGACTGGTTCGGGATGGTGATCATTCGCATCCAGCGCCCGAGAATGCGCATCTGGTTTACGGCGTTGAACGACTGCGATCCGCCGCTGACCTGCATGACCGCGAGGGTTTTTCCCTGTGACGGGCGGACCGCACCGGACGTCAGCGGTATCCAGTCAATCTGCGCCTTCATGATGCCGGTCATGGCACCGTGACGCTCCGGTGAGCACCAGACCATGCCTTCTGACCAGAGCACCAGTTCGCGCAGCTCTGCAACCTTCGGGTGCGTCTCAGGTGCATCATCCGGCAGCGGCAGGCCGGACGGATTAAATATTTTCACCTCCGCGCCCATAGCCGTCAGCAACCGGGCAGCCTCTTCCGTGGTGAGCCGGCTGTAAGAGCGTTCCCGCAGCGAGCCGTAGAGCATCAGGATGCGGGGCGGGTGCGGCACTTCTGCGGCCTTCAGCTTCTCTTCCGTAAGGGGCGCATCCAGGAGCGTCAGATCGATATTGTTCAGGGCATCATTCACGTTATTCACAATGGCGTCTCTTTAAGGGGGATCGCGGCAGACAGGCTGCAGTCGCTGCCGCCGGCGCAGCACTCTTCGGTCAGAAAAGCCATCAGCTGCTCAAGCTGAGCATAACAGGGCCTGCAGAACAGGGTTCGGCTCTGCCGTTCCTGACTTATGAGGCCAGCAGACATCAGCGCAGAAAGATGATGGCTGAGCGTGGAGGCAGGAATCTCAAGGTGCTTCTGTAGTTCGCCAACCGGCAGGCCGTCATGACCCGCCCTGACCAGCTCCCGGTATATGCTGAGACGGGTCGGGTGGCCCAGCTCCCGAAGTGCGTTTGCTGCGGTATGTAAGTCCATGCTGGCTCCAATAACTATATTTCCAGAATAATAGAAATATAGTCAGCGTCAAACATTAATTTAATCATCCTGGCACTCTGTTGATGACTTTAAATGACTAATCTGCTTCTGAGCAGGTAATGCATTAACGTCCGCTTCTGGCACAAAGCGGACGATCACGTCTGAAGCCGTTTCTGTATTCAGGATTGTTGCTTTCCTGCTTTTACCCTGAGTATGGTTTGCCGGGTGGTATTAAATTCACGCGCAATGGCGCTGGTACTTATCCCGGCTTTTAGACGTTCTGTAACTACACGTTTTTGTTCCTCGCTCAGGACAGGCGGACGACCAAAACGTTTACCTGAAGCTTTAGCCCGGGCAATACCTGCATGGGTGCGCTCAAGCAGTAAGTCTCGTTCGAACTCAGCGACGGCAGAAATAACCTGCATGGTCATTTTTCCGGCCGGACTGGTGAGATCCACACCGCCTAACGCCAGACAGTGAACGCGAATTTCTGATGTGGCGAGCAGTTCAACCGTTTTCCTGATATCCATAGCGTTACGTCCCAGGCGGTCCAGCTTTGTAACGATGAGGACGTCACCATTTTCCATTCTATCAAGCAGCCGCATAAATCCAGGACGCTCTCCGGCGGCGACTGATCCGCTGATATATTCCTCGATTAAACGCTGCGGTCTGATGGCAAAACCTGCTGCCTCGATTTCTCTGCGCTGGTTTTCAGTGTTCTGCTCAAGTGTGGACACCCGGCAATAGGCAAAAACTCGTGACATAGCGTTACTTTCTGTACGAAATGGGTGTACTTATCATAAAGCATGTACGAAATAAAATTCACCTACTTTCGGACACCAGTTGCGCAACGTGTCCGAAACCGACCGCTTTTGGACACCTCAGTAAATTTACATAAATGTAACAATAGAGGTTGACTCGCTGTGCCACCCGGAGATACGCTCGGAAAATCTTAGGAAGATTCCTAACGACCTTTTCAGTTTGTGTTATGGCTTAAGGATGAAGGCATGGCAAATTTATATAAATTTATGGGCGCTGATATCGCTGACAGAATAATGCTTGATGAAAAGCATATAGGTATCAAATTTTCTTATTTAGAAGACTATAATGATCCATATGAGTTCTTTTTAACAATTGACTTTAATCGCGGATCAGATGAGTTAGCCTTTTATAATGAAATGATTAGCATGGTAATAAAGCAGCCAGCAACGTGTTTCACTAAAAGTCCTGTAATTCCTCCTATGTGGGCTCATTATGCTGGAAATTCATCTGGGTTTGTTATAGAAATAAATGAAGAGAAGTTAAAAAAACATATTGAAGAAACTGGTTTTGGAGAAAATACAGGGATAGAAGATGTGGATTACAAGGACTCTCCTGATGAAGGCATTGAGCCTACCCTCGCGAGGGCTTTTCATATTTGCAAACCACGCTACATTTATTTCCTTCAGGCTTATATAAGGCATGCAGCTTATCTTACAAAACAGTGTTATTGGGAATATGAACAAGAGAGGCGAGTAATTATTGACGAGCAAGCCCTAATCAAGCCTGAAGACTGGCTTATGCTGCTTCCAGTGCCAATAAGTTGCATAACGGCAATAATTGTTGGGCATAAAGCAAAAGCAGATTTAAAAGAGAAGATCAAAGCACTTTCAAAAAAGCAAAGTGTCGTTATTTTGAAATGGTTATAGGAAAAACAACAACCAATCCTTTCCTTCTGTCAATCAACAATAAGTCACACAGATTTAAAAATGGAAGAATTGAACCTGTTAACTTTCAGTGTAAAAAATGCAATGAACCTATAGATGAACAGAAGAAAACTTGTGGCTGGTGCAGCATCTCTGAACGTGATGTAGACAATGCAGCAAGGAAAAACGCCTTTAGAGCGCTTAACAGAATGGGAGGGCTAGAGAAATACATTGCCTCCATGCGCGCTATAAGTGAAAAAATGCGATAGGATGATTTTTAGGAAATACTTAGGAAATTAAATGTGAAACGTAAGGATTTAGCTTTGAAATTTGTTTTTACTGTATTGGTTTTCTTTGGCGTTGGCTGGCTACACTTTTTTATAGCTTCGGATAGGCTCGGAGATGATATATTGAATTCTTACGCCCTTGGTATAGTTGTTTTATCTTTGTATGTTAAAGACAAAAAAGGTTTTGAAAAGAAAGGTCTAAAAGATTGTATCGACATTACAACTGTTATTGTTTCGATTGCTATTACATTTGAACTCGTTTATGTGAAGATGCATGTTAAGAATGAATCTTTTGATGTAATAAAATTTATTGAACTGGTTCTGTGTGGATGGATATTTTATGGAACGCTTATTGCTAATAAAGTTAAAAAGGGAGATCTTACTAAGAAAATAATGTATTAAGCGGCCGCTATGCGGCCCGTTTTATCATTGGTGTTTTATTTGTTGTATTAAATGTTCTGTGTTATGGCATTAAACTAAAACTCTCTTCAAACTATGATTTGGCATTAGCAGTAAATTCCCCCTAAAAAATCGTCTAAGCTGCCGATTTAATCCCCTAAGATTGAAATTTGTCCACGAAAACTACACGGCATTAAGATTATAAATATGTTTTCTCAGATACAGTTACAGGGCGTAGCGGGCGAACATCTTGACCTGGCTACTTCAGGAAATTAGCCGCTGCGAAATAGAAGCAGATACCTGTTCACATGAGGTCGAGAACGAAGTTTTTCAAAGGATCAAGCAGCGCATGTTGCATCAAGAATTGAGGCGGCACCGCAGGGAGCTGCGGCGCGTACTTGAGGAAAAGAAGAGACGGCTTCACTGGTGATGTCTCTGACGTCAGGCGGCTTTTACATGCAAATGGTCACTGATGGTTTTAATATCAGCGTCTGTATAACTGGCAGATAGTTCTATAAAGGCTATTCCTGCATTGCTACATGCCTCACGCTTGACCGCGTCACGTACGATGGCATCGTCCTTAAAGTGGCCACTGCCATGATACTCAACAACGGCTATCGGCTGCCCTGACCAGTCAATGATCACGAAGTCTGCCCGCTTGCTGTTAATCGCCAGGTAAGCCTGCTTGTCATCCGAGCCAAGAATCTCACCGAGTGATACCTAGGAAAATACGCGGTAGCCACGGTGTGACGCTGAAAGCATTTTTTCAAGCCTGCAGAATACGCCGTACTCACTTTTATTCATCAGCGGGCGTTTATAAAATTCGTTGCTCCTGACCGTAACCAGCTGTCGTTCTGCTACAGACTGCTCCCTTACAACCTCCGTGGCACAGTCATAACTTTCACGCTTCGGAGGCTGATAATCAGTTTTGCGTCTGTATACGTTCCCCTTCCGTTTACGTTTTCCACCTGAAATCAGGTAAGCGATCACAGCGATAGCGATCAAAAACCAGAAAAACATATCCATATATCTTCTCTAAAAAACTGAAAGAAACGCAGGTATCTTGCTGAGATAACCCCGCCAGTAAAACCCGATTGTACCCCTTCCCTGCCCTAGCCCGAAGGGCAATGCTGATGAATATGTCAGTTCATGTTATGTATCACAAACACACTCTTTAAATACTAAAAATGTACACTTTTAGTATTTTTAAAGTACTCCTTGTTGCACTTTGTTATGTGTACTGATAAGGTGCTCAACAAATACTGAAAATGTACTTTTTAAGGATGGAGAAGGTATGAATAACGCATCAAATCCATACGCGGGAAAAGTTGTAGCAGTTGCAATTAAAAAAGGCGGGACCGGAAAGTCGCTAATCAGCCTGAACATCGCGCCTGAACTTAAGCCTGATACTTTCTACGACACTGACCCTACCCCGGCCGTGACAACTTTTAATGGCTTCCGTGATGAAAATATTCGGTGGAATGTCGTGCGCCTGACTGATGATATGGAAAATGTCGTTGACCGTTTCATCGCCGATGTACTGGAGGCTAAAGAGAAGGGACAGACCGTACTGGTAGACTGCGGTGGCTTTGACTCCTCTATCACCCGTGCTGCAGTTGCGCTTGCTGACCTCATCATTTCCCCGCTGAAGGATGATCCGTCCGATATTCTCGGCCTTCACGAATTCAGTAAGGTGCTGGATGAAATTTCAGCAGAGTTGGGTGAGAAGAAAATTGCTCATGTAGTGATGAATAAGGTCCCGCCAAACCGACGCAATTACAGAGACATCGATAACTACATTGCCCAGTTCGATAATCTGGTCCGGATGGAGACGGCTATTCCGATGGATAAAGCTGCACCGCAGCAGTTTGGTCAGGGTATGGGGGTTGTTGAGCATATGACAACACGCTACAGCAATGTAGGTAACGCTATGCGCTCGCTCTTTTTAGATATGCGTAATGCAATAGAAAAGGTATGATTAAGATATTCAATGAGTATTGAAAATGTACTTTTTAAATATGAATGGTGTATCTGATGGCGAATCCTAAATCAGCAATGTTCGAACGCATTTCACAGCTCTCAAAAAACGCACCTTTGCATGAAGCAGGTAGTTCTGCATCGGCTGAACAACCGCCTGTCGCGGCCGAAGCCGTCAGGCCTGCAGAACCTGAGAAGCAGGTTGAAAACGAACCGCCCGGTCCACGCCGGAAAGCGAAAGCTGTGCGTAGGGCTAAAAATGTTCAGATTCCGGAGGACCTATGGGACGCTTACGACTCCCTTAAAGAGCGTAACGTCACATCTCTGCTGATGACGCCTTACATTCTTGAGGCATTTCGCGAAAAGCTGGCGCGCGATGGCGCTTTTGATAGCAAGAAAGACTGAATGTAGCAGGCCATTATCTGAACGGTCATTAACACTCAGACGATACGCTATAAATATATATAATGTACATTTTAAATACTTTATGTTTACTTTATAAGTATCTGGAGAGTATCGCTGTCAGAGATGGTGAACATGTTCAGCCTGAGTGATTTAAACATCAAGGCGCTTTGCTGACACTGAACAAAGAGGACGTTCATGTGTCAGTTAGAAGTGATGAACTGGACGTTCAGGAACGTTGACTCGGTAATCACAGTTACACAGAGCGTAAAAATGCTTAAAGGAAATGTACACAGAAAGCGGCCTGCGTTCGATGAGTGGCAGCAGCGCCTTAACACCGGCGACAGGTTGCCGCGCGGTCTCTATTTCACTGGTAAAAAACCAGGCCCTGTAATTCGTATTCTTGATGAATTTCACCTGGCAAACTCATTTTCGTAAGAGAAAAGGGCAGCAAAATTTTCCGCTGCCCTGCTTTTGAACCCGACAAAGCCTGGGTACACAATAAGTTAATAGCGTATCAAAGCACGATTAGCTTGTATTACCAATACAATTTAAATGCATGATAAGTATTTAAAATGTACATATTAAATACTTAATAAATCCCTTTAGCATACTTTAGCAACCGGTAGCTCCTTCCAGTTCGTCGTCCATGCTTTACTCAGCATCTCCCGCTTCATCTTCCAGTCAGGGTCGATACCTTTACCCGCAAAGCCTATGCTGTAGCGCCCGGAGCGGTTCATCGAATCCATCAGGCTCATCAGAGCTTCACTGCCGGCGCGCGGCGCCTCATCATCAAACAGGTTGAGCTGCGCTACGCCGTTCGGCCGAAGCTCGCTCAGCATGATGCCGGCTTTCGCATAGCGAAAACCCGGGCGCCAGATCGCGTCCAGTGATTTCACCGCTGCCTCAATGATGTTGCGCGTGTCCTGCGTGCCAACGCGCAATTTCACGAACGCCGTATTACCGTAGCCAAGCTGCCCGGTGTCGAAAGGGAGGTGCGGATAAAAACGGAGATGTGGTGGCAGAACTGCCTGTCCTCGCGAAGCTTTTCCGCAACGCGTTCGGCATACGCGCAGACGGACTGTCGCATCGCGTCGTATTCCGTGATGCGCTCGCCGAAGCTGCGGCTTACGACTATCTGCTGTTTGGGCGGTGGCGCATCCTCCATCGGGATGCAGGACTCACCGTTAAGCTCGCGCACCGTGCGCTCAAGTACCACTCCGAAATTCTTACGGATGAAAGAAGGGGAGGTGCGTGCCAGATCGAGCGCCGTTGTCACGCCGAGCAGCTGCAGGCGCTTTTCGAGCCGGGAACCCACACCCCAGAGTTCACCCACAGGCTGGCGCGACAGAAGGGTTTCTGTCCGCTTCAGATTCCCCGGCGTGAGCGCCAGCACTCCGCCAAACTGGGGCCATTCCTTACCGGCCCACTGTGCTGACTTCGCCAGGGTCTTTGTTGGCCCAAGCCCGACGCCGACCGTCAGGCCTGTGCAGGTCCTGACGTGCGCCCGGAGCATGCGGCCAAAATCCTCATACGGCATGGTCAGTTCCATACCCGTGCAGTCACAGAACCCTTCGTCAACCGAATACACCTCCAGACGCGGCACCATCTCCTCAATGCAGGACATCACGCGCGTGCTCATAGAATGGTACAGCGCGTAGTTGCTTGAAAATACGTGTATTTTTTCCGGGAAGTGCTGATTCTTTATCTTGAACCAAGGGTCGCCCATCTTTACGTACTTTTTGGCTTCTTTGCTCCGTGCGATGACGCAGCCGTCATTGTATCTGAATGAAACTAACAATTAGTTATTAATAAGCTAATGATTTTAAGAAGTATTTAACTACTAACTTTTACTATGTGTTTTGTATCGGTGGCTTACTTAAGTTAGCGGCTAGCGTGTTAAATGCTATGGCTGTCGCCGGGAGTTATATTGCCCCTGCCGTTAGCAGTAAGCTGCAGACGCCGGGGCTTTACGTCGCAAGCGCCGTAAAGCCCGTTCACCGTAGTTAAAAGGGTTTACCGTAGCTGAATCTTTACTGGGAGTTAGTTTAAGCCGTTCAGAGGAAGGTATGGTTCGGCAGCGATGTATATGCCTGTAACCGGCTACGCCGAGCGCGCTGTGCAGTTTAAATCTGTGTCACTCTCAGCGGCATTCAGGGCTGGCTGCGCACTGCTCGCCAGACTCGATCGCCTCAAGCAGGCAGGCTCAATCGGACTGAATGTCCGCTTTGTGCTGTGAGTTCAACCGGTCGATGCAACGCTATCCTGTAACGAGGAAGACGTTACTCACATTACGGTGTGCTCATAAAGGAGCAGAAAGTCAGAATATAAAAAATGGAATAGAAGTAGAAAAATATTGTATTAATAAATACGCTATCAAAAATTAAGATTTATTAACTGAAAAAATCTTGTCCTGTAGCAACTTATTTATGCTGGCGTCCGCCCGGGCTTTATTTTAATCTGATGGTGATATTTATCCTGTAACTTTTTGAATAAATTGGCGAAAAATAACATTGACAGGATGTGACAAAGAAAGCTTTTTAACTTGTTAGCCTGATTGCTTAATGCTTTCAGTCAGCAGATTGCAGTGTGAACAATGAAAAAGAGAACGTAAAAATAAGTAACCATTGCTGGGTTATTTAAGGTTGCATTAACATGCTCATCGGGTCTTTTTACCCATAAGACTTCTTTAATGCTTGTTGGTAATTAAGCAGGTGCGTTTCAAAGAATAATTCACCAAAAAGGATTATTTATTTTGCTGAAATTATTTTGGAAATAAACACTGATTCAAAAGATTCAATGGTAGTTATTACACCTGCAACAGGCTTAACGCCTACACTTAGCATCAGGTCGTCATTAATACGAGGCGTGTATGTTTCTTAACTACTTTGCGCTGGGCGTGCTTATATTCGTTTTTCTCATTATTTTCTATGGGATTATTATCCTTCATGACATTCCTTACCTTATCGCAAAATCCCGTAATCATCCGCATGCTGATGCTATTCATGTGGCTGGCTGGGTAAGTTTGTTTACTCTCCATGTGATATGGCCATTCTTGTGGATATGGGCCACTCTTTACCGGCCGGAACGAGGATGGGGAATGCAAAAACAGAATGCGTCACTGGAGCTGCGCATAGTGGAGCTGGAAAAAAACTTAACAACATTAGTCCGCGCCCCGGGAGTAACAACGCTATGGATTTACTGATTATTCTTACTTATGTCGCGTTTGCCTGGGCCGTATTTAAAATATTCAGGATTCCGGTAAATAAATGGACGGTGCCAACCGCAGCGCTGGGCGGAGTTTTCCTTATTGGTGCCCTGATTTTGCTGATGAACTATAACCATCCCTACACTTCCCTGGCGCAAAAGGCTGTAATAGCCATTCCTGTTACACCTCAGGTAACAGGCGTTGTCAGCGATGTCACCCAAAAACAAGATATCCGCATAAAAAAAGGAGAAATACTTTTCCGGCTGGAAAGAACGCGCTATCAGGCTCGGGTGGAAAGAATCCAGGCTGATTTAATGACGGCCATACATAATGTGCATGTTCTGAAAGGGCAGATGGATGAAGCCATTGCCAATACGTCTCACGTTTCAGCAGAGCGGGATCGTCTCTTCAAGGAGTACCAGCGTTATCTTATGGGAAGTCAAGCCAAGGTAAATCCCTTCTCCGAAAGAGACATTGATAATGCACGACAAGACTTTTTGGCTCAGGATGCTCTGGTCAAGAGTTCTGTGGCTGAACAGGCACAGATAAAAAGCCAGTTAGACAGCGTAGTAAACGGGGAGCAGTCCCAGGTTGTCAGTCTCAGGGCGCAGCTCTCTGAAGCCTTGTACAATCTTGAACAAACAGTTGTCCGCGCTCCAAGCAACGGCTACGTTACCCAGGTCCTTATCCGCCCGGGCTCCTACGCGGCAGCGCTGCCCCTGCGGCCAGTCATGATATTTATTCCTGAGCAAAAACGGCAGATAATTGCCCAGTTCCGTCAGAACTCTCTGCTGCGTCTCAAGGCGGGTGATGAGGCAGAAGTCGTTTTTAATGCTTTGCCGGGTCGGATATTTTCCGGCAGGTTAACCAGAATTCTGCCTGTGGTCCCGGGCGGAGCCTATCAGGCACAGGGAACCCTGCAGTCACTGAGCGTCGTTTCCGGTTCTGATGGCGTGCTGGCAATTATCGAACTGGATCCGGACAGTGAAGTTGATGCTTTACCAGACGGTATATTTGCACAGGTAGCAGTTTACTCAGACCACTTTGCACACGTTTCTGTCATGCGCAAGGTTCTTCTGCGAATGACCAGCTGGTTACATTACCTGTACCTGGACCATTAACAGGAGAGGCTGTACGCCCTTGCATGACGGGATGCCGGAAACCATGTCTGCCTGTATTGTCTTTCCGGCTTTGTGTTCAACGTGAGGTCGTGAACAGAGGGCTCTTTGTAACAGACTTCCGAGCTCTCCGGTGGCTGAGAAAAGAAAACGGAGACATGTACCGGTAGCGCATTCGTAAACTATTTCCCGCCCTCAACCTGTCTGCATTAGGGATCTGTGAAACGTCCGCACCGGGATTATCGACAGAATTCAACAATGGAAATCACTTGCTGCAAACCTATCTAAAAGTTTTCTTTACGAACTTCCTGTATATAAACGCAGGCGTTTGGGTTCTGCGCTCCTGCGTTACGCCTGTTTACGGGTAAAGAAAAACAATTTCAAGTACACCATTAATAACAAACTGCACGCCCATGCAGACCAGGAGAAAACCCATCAGGCGGGAAATGGCATCAATACCGCCTTTTCCTATTAGCCGCATGATGCTATCCGTACTACGAAGACTGACCCAGGCAATGACAGCCACTACCAGAAAGATAAGCGGGGGGCCACTATGATCACCCAGGCCGGAAATTCATTTCCATGCCGTAGCGTAGACGCAGAGCTGACCAACATGGCAATAGTACCGGGTCCGGCGGTGCTGGGCATGGCAAGCGGTACAAAAGCAATACTGGTGCCATGCCCGGGTTTCTGTTCATTAGTGTTAATGAGCACTTGTGTTAACTGTTCTTCTTTGGAGACAGGAAACAGCATACGAAATCCGATAAAAGCAACAATCAGTCCCCCCGCGACACGCAGGCCAGGAATTGAAATACCAAAAGTATTCATCACTATTTGCCCGGCATACCAGGCAACCATCAATATGATAAAGACGTAAACAGACGTCATCATAGCTACGCGGTTACGTTCAGTGCGATTCATCTGACCACTCAGTCCTAGAAACAATGCCACCGTAGTCAGAGGATTAGCGAGCGGCAGAATGACTATCAGTCCCAGCCCAATCGCTTTTATCAGGTCGAACATTTTTATTGTCCTGTATTCAGATAACAGAAACTGACCCGGTGCGCTTATTAATAAAAACGTCTGTCAACACGGGGTGAATGAAAAGCAGGCCGTCTGTTTTTAGCGTTTTTATCAGGGCGTAACAGGCCACAGCCAGAATCATTTCAAACCACGATCTGGCTCTGTTACGTCCGTAATATTAATCTTATAACCAGAATAAACTTCAGCTATAAGACATCTTACTTCAGGAAAGGCTGCGATAATTTCTGCCCAGGAGCCGTCGCAAGGCTGATTGTCCTCTGCGGCTTTATTTTCCCGGAAAATCCACGATATCAGCAACCATAATATCAATGGCACTTTTTATATCATTCTGCGTTATCTGTGACTCACTGTTTGATACTTTGCTGCCATAGGCTTTTCTGACAACTTTGATAACAGGCTTGTTAGTCGATACATCTGTCAATACGGCTTCGATAAACAAAAATGTATTTTGAGAGCGTTTTCCGGTCACTGTCATTGTCCCTGCTATGACAGCCGTAACGGGCAGAACTTCATAGAACTGAATATCTTTGTTTTCAGCTGAGACAGCTGTTATAGCGGTTCTGAGCATAAGGCCGCCCTCATGTGGCCTGCTACTCAGCTGCTTATGTGAGCTTACTGCGCTTTTGAGACGCTGCTCCGTATACAACCGGATTTGCTCAAGCGTAGCCGCACTAACCCGGCTGTCAGGTACAGGAGAAGGAAAATACACGACGGGTGATAAATAAATATCTTTATAATTGCTCAGGCGAAAGTCGGGAGATACCCACCGAAGTACTTGATGTCCAGATGAAGTTTCTACAGTTTGTAAGTCAGAGTAATCACTCATAAAACCTGAATACTGCTCAGTTTCTGCGACTTTGGAAGAACAGCCAGCAAGCGTAAAAAAAGCAAAATTACGCCCAGCTTTAAATAAAATTTTTCTGAGATAATCATTTTACCCCCAGGGCATGATTGGTGACGTGATGCCACACAAACTCATTATAAATTATAAAACGAATTTTCAACCAATCACTTTAAAAATGTCTTTTTCATCGAAGCATAACCGTAAGAATTACCGCTTCAGTTTTTTAATTTTCAGGTTACGTGAGACAGATTGCCTGAAATGAATATAAAAAGGCATAAAACCAACCATTCTTTATCGTTAAAGATAATATAACACCATAAAAATATTATTTATTTTCACTGATTTCTCTTTATTGTGCATAGCGACTGGGTTATATCTGTACGAATGTAAGCACACCTTTCTCTGCGTAGTAAAGAAGAGCTTCATCACAAAAAATAATATAAATATAAATCACAATAAAAATCCCCTCTGTGGGTTAGATGTTTACAGTGATGTATAACCGGCCATAACCATGCAGGAGAAGTCCCGAATGAAAATACTTTACGCCATAGTTGCATGCACTCTTACCTTTAGTTCATTTGCAGCAGAAATGATGCCGCAAAATGATTTTGATAAGGTGCGGAATCAATATGAAAAAGTTGGCAGCATCTCTACATCAGGAGAGACCAGTGCAGCCGATGCAAAGGCTGAGCTCTCTGAACTGGCCGATGCGAAAGGCGGAAATATTTATGTCCTGACATCCGGCAACACAAAAAACAAAATGCATGCTACTGCAGATGTATATAAAAAAAGTAAGGATGTATATAAAAAAAGTAGGTTTGATATCAGTGCCAGCACTACTGAACGAAACGCGGCTGCATAAGGAGGCCAGTTGTTCATCCTCAGACTTCATCCGCAAGGCCCGGAACGCATCTTTTTTCGGTCCGGCGGAGCTTCGGTCCTGCGGGGAGCCGGATACAACAAGCATGTTTGTTATTGCTGTTCAACGGGATAAGCCGGAATCTGCAACAGCTGCAACTGAGCAACAAATATCTGCCATGATAATATCTGGCACTTTTCTGGACATATAAATTGACTGCTGAGCAGACAGGTCACCGAAGGTTTTATGCTTACAGAATCAGAAATGAGACGGTGAGCATCGCTCATGCGCATCTCAGCCTTACGCGCCTATATACACTCCGGGTTTACTGAAAAGCATATTAGCCACTTACGCACTCATTACAGACCTGAGGCTTTTGAAAAGATGCTCCGTGCGGTGCTGACAGAAGCCGGGCGTCTCGGGCCAGCACTCAGTGACGGTCCACTTTATCTTTCCAGCGTACGGGTAAGTCTTACGTACAGAGTCCTGAGCTCCGGGAGGCCTTGCAGGCCGGAGCCGGTGTTGTTACAGAAATAAAGCAGCACGATCCCGGGCGGTTTTTAACAGCAATATCAGCCATCACATAATCTCACACATGTCATAAGTATGACGATAAGAACGCAGTACAGTAAGACAGCAGTAAACGCTTTTTGTATCTACCTTCTGAAGCGGGGAACTGAATGTGCTTATAACTTCCTTTTTAGAAGGTCACCCACTTTGATGAAGGAGTTCTTATGAAAGCCGCAGTTGTAACTCATGATCACCAGATAGATATTATTGATAAACCCCTCAGACCTTTACGGCCCGGCGAAGCTTTGCTGCAGATGGAATGTTGCGGTGTCTGTCATACTGATTTGCATGTAAAAAATGGAGACTTTGGTGATAAAACAGGCGTCACGCTGGGCCATGAAGGTATTGGCATAGTGCAGGAAGTGGCACCCAACGTTACTTCTTTAAAACCTGGCGATCGGGCCAGCGTGGCCTGGTTTTATCAGGGGTGCGGCCACTGCGAATACTGTAACAGTGGCAATGAAACACTCTGCCGACAGGTAAAAAACTCCGGTTACAGCGTGGATGGCGGCATGGCCGAGCAATGTATCGTGGCTGCCGACTATGCGGTAAAAGTACCTGAGGGGCTTGATCCAGCCGCCGCAAGCAGCATAACCTGTGCCGGCGTCACCACCTATAAAGCGGTAAAAACCTCCGGTATCCGCCCCGGTAAATGGATTGCGATTTATGGCATGGGAGGGCTCGGTAATCTTGCGCTGCAGTATGCAAAAAACGTATTCAATGCCAGAGTCATTGCCATAGATATCAATGATGCTCAACTGGCATTTGCAGCTGAAACAGGTGCCGATCTGACCGTTAATGCCCTCACTGAGAATGCTGCCAAAGTTATTCAGGAAAAACCGGGGGCGCCCATGCAGCAGTCGTGACAGCCGTATCGAAATCAGCGTTCAATTCTGCCGTAGACGCAGTGCGTGCCGGAGGACGCGTGGTGGCGGTCGGTCTGCCTTCGGAATCTATGGACCTCAATATCCCGCGTCTGGTACTGGATGGTATTGAGGTAGTGGGCTCACTGGTCGGAACACGTCAGGATTTAGCTGAAGCCTTCCAGTTTGCGTCGGAGGGTAAGGTCGTGCCCAGAGTAACAAAACGGCCTGTCGAGGATATAAATTTAATATTTGAAGAAATGCTTAGCGGCAAAATAACCGGCAGGATGGTCATTGATTTTCGCTCATGACGGCTTTGCCCGGTGCACATGCCTGCTTTGTGCTGTGAGTTCAACGGGTCGATGAAGCGCTATCCTTATATGAGGAGGACGTTGCCATGAAACGAAGAACGCGCATTTACTACACTCCAGAACGGCGTGTTCGGTGTCCACAAAACAGCAGCATCTAAAGTTCGCCCGGCAGATATCGATGCAATACGGTAGATCAACAGGTTGTTCAGTGGGCGCATGGTTCTGCGGCTCAGACGACCTCTGGTCGACTGTTTTTTGTTGCCAGGATAGTGAGATCTGATCGCTTCCCGGAGCAAGAGCACAGGCAAATACGCCATCCATCCATAACCACGATCAATTCCTTTTGTTAATGCCAGTAAACCGCTTTTATTGCCTGCCTAACCGCTGGCCTGTGCAGCAAACCACTATGTTCATCAGTACAGCAACAACAGTTTCCTGTCGTTTAACCTCACGGCCACCAGGAATATTCTTAATCACTTCGAGGTAAATTAAGGTATGTAACAATTATTGATTTACATCAATTCTCTGGTGATCGCCGCAGGTCATTCTCTGTTCAATTATTAGACGCCGGAGATTATGACTTTGTTTACTTCAGCCACTGTCGTTTGCCGTATGACCAAAATCCTGCCTGCTACTCTCAAATGCTGGCAGTTCGCATCACTGATTACTCCGCCTTCCCAGCAAGGGTACAGCGAATCACAGGTTGCCCAGATCAGGGTCATCTGCGCCCTGTCTTCATCAGGCGATACGCTCAGCGAAATCCGTACTCTGTTAAACGATTCCTGGCAGTACAGACACAGCGGCTGGGAATGTCGCAGACAGGAGTTTATTTTTCAGCTGGTCTCAGGAACCGATGAGACGCGCGCCCGCTATCTCTGGCAGCTTTACACCAGCTACCGTCCTGAAGATGTTGTCACGTATTTGCTAATACCGGTGGCCGACTGGCTGCGCCGGGAAGAGAAAAATATTTTACGGGTACGCTGTGTAAAATGTCTCTCCGACCATACGCAACGGTTGCTGAAAACCCGGCAACACGCAGAGAACATCAAACCGTTACTGAAAATAATAAAACTGATAAAGCGTGATAAGTCATTTACCTTCTGTCATCAGCCATCTGTTAATCGCAACGCTTTTGCCTCGGTTAACGCGTACCGGAATATCAGCCTGAATCACTAAAAGTGGCTGTTGTTCTGTCCCGGCCAGCTGAGGTTGGCCGGTAGCCTGAAAAGGTCATCTGAATAACCCAGGGTACAGCGAAGAGAGCAGGGAAGATCAACCGCGATGGCTCGAACCCGCGCTGAATTTGTGCGCATCATAGGGACTGGCTATACTGTTAAATAACATGTCCATTATTTGCATGTTCACTACCAACACCCTGTGAAATAGAGCGTGCTGAGGGTCCTGAGCCTTGTGAATCCCGCTATTTTGCTGTTTCGCCTCTTTCCCGGCATGCCCTTTACGAGTTCTGGTAGCATCACTGAGTTGTAAACATGGGATCGGTCACATATGGCTCTGTCATCAGCGCCAGTGTGAGGCAAAATATGAATAATAAAATCCCTGTACCTGCCGTCACCCGTTCCGAAAAACCGGCATCAGATGAGGCAAGCATCAATGCGTTTCAGCATGATGTTGTCAGAAACCTTATCTGCCGACAGGCCCGCTATCCTGATATTGCCACAACCCAAGACTGGTATATGGCTCTCGCCTGGACAGTCCGGGACCGCATGCTTGCACGCTGGATGGCCTCGGTCCAAAACTATGCGCTCCATCATGTCAAAGTGGCCTGTTACTTCTCAGCGGAGTTTCTTATCGGCCCACAACTCGGTTGTAATTTAATAAGCCTGGATCTTGAAAATGAGGCGCGTGAGGCCATGCAGACGCTCGGCCAGGATCTTGATGTGCTGCTTGAAATTGAGGAAGAACCGGGCCTCGGTAATGGCGGACTGGGAAGGTTAGCAGCATGCTATCTCGACTCATTAGCGACAGTGCGAATCCCGGCGATAGGCTATGGAATCCGCTACGAGTTCGGCATTTTCGATCAGGAGATCGTTGACGGCTGGCAGGTAGAACGCACTGATAAATGGTTGAAAATGGGCACCCCATGGGAAATTTGCCGGCCTGAAATCAGCTTCTATGTCTGCTTCGGCGGTTCCACGCAGATGCTGACCGATGAGCAGGGTAGGCTGCGCGTGCGCTGGATACCGGCAAGACAGGTAAAAGGCGTTGCGTACGATATGCCTGTTCAGGGTTATCGCGTAAATACCTGCAACGTGTTGCGGCTCTGGAAGAGTGAAGCGGTGGAATCCTTCGATTTTGAGGACTTCAACGCGGGCGACTATTATCAGGCGGTAGAAGAAAAAGTCGTTTCTGAGACCCTTTCAAAAGTGCTCTATCCAAATGACGAACCGGACAGTGGTAAACGCCTGCGCCTCGCTCAGCAATACTTCTTCGTCTCATGCTCCTTGCAGGACATGCTACGCCTGATGGATGCCAGCAATTTACCGGTTGGGCGTTTTGCGGATCGTTTCGCTGCCCAGCTTAACGACACGCATCCCTCAATCGCGGTGGCTGAACTTATGCGGCTTCTTATTGACGAGCGTTTGCTGTCGTGGGAGGAAGCCTGGTCCATCACACAGCGCACGTTCGCTTATACCAATCATACGCTGTTGCCTGAAGCGCTGGAGACGTGGAGCCTGCCCCTGATGCAGAACATGCTGCCACGGCTGCTGGAGATTATTTACGAAATCAATAAACGCTTTCTGGACGATGTTCGCCGCGCGTTTCCCGGTGACGAGGCTCGCGTGGCGCGCATGTCAATAATCGACGAGTACGGCGATAAAAAGGTCCGTATGGCCCATCTTGCAATCGCTGGCAGCCATCACGTGAACGGCGTAGCGGCGCTCCATTCTGCGTTGCTCAGAGAGACCGTACTGCATGATTTCGCTGATATGTATCCTGAGCGTTTTCTGAACGTGACAAATGGGGTTACGCCGCGCCGCTTTATGATGCTGAGCAATCCGGGCCTTGCACGCCTGCTTGATGACACGCTTGGGACAGCCTGGAGAGGCGATTTGACCCACCTTAATGCTTTGGCCGCGCATGCCGACGATGATGCCTTTCAGGAAACCTGGCGTGCGATCCGGCGTGATAGCAAGACGACTCTGGCGGCGCGCATTCATAAAATGGTGGGGATAAGTATTCCGCCAGACATGTTGTTTGATGTCCAGGTAAAACGTATCCACGAATATAAGCGCCAGCATCTCAACGCCCTGCACATCATCAGCTTATATCGACGCTTGCGTGCCGATCCGTCACTAGATATTGCGCCGCGCTGCTTTATCTTTGGCGGCAAGGCCGCGCCGGGATACCACATGGCGAAGCTGATTATTCGTCTGATTTCGGGTATCGCGGAAGTGGTTAATAACGACCCGGTCATCGATAACCGCATTAAGGTCATTTTCTATCCTGACTTCAATGTCAAAAACGGCCACTACATCTATCCGGCGGCGGATCTGTCCGAGCAGATCTCCACGGCAGGCAAAGAGGCGTCTGGCACGGGCAACATGAAATTCATGATGAACGGCGCGCTGACTATTGGCACGCTCGATGGTGCTAATGTTGAGCTCCGTGAGCAGGCGGGCGCAGATAATTTCTTTCTGTTTGGCATGACCGCGCAGCAGGTGGAAGGGCTTAAACATGAGGGATATCGTCCTGCGCAGTATGTGGAGTCCAGTGAGGATTTACGCGACGCGCTCGATCAGATTGCTCAAGGCTGCTTCTCCCGTGGCGACAAAGAAGTGTTTCGCGGTCTGCTCGACAATCTGCTTAATTCCGACCCGTTTTTCGTACTCGCCGATTTTGCCGACTATATGGCATGCCAGGAGCAGGTGGATCAGGCCTGGCATAATGAAAAGCGCTGGACGCGAATGTCTGTTATGAATACCGCCCGGTCAGGTATGTTCTCGTCGGACCGTGCAATCCAGGAATACTGTAAGCATATCTGGCAAACGGACCCCGTAAATATTGATCCAGTTGAGTTCTGAGGGGCGCGTATGGATCAAGAATTATGTTCATGACGACGATAAGCCAGTAACGGGTCCCTGGCGTTCCGGATTTTCATTCCAGGAGGCCGGGGACTGGCCAGGCGCAAGCGTAAAGCAGCGGATGCACGGCTGCCGCAGTGATCCACCCTGATGCTCTGACTGGCAGCGCCGGTAAGCGCCGGCGGACCGCCGGAAGCAGCATTTCGGATCAGGGAGCGGAGGGCAAAAACAATCTTGTCTTATGCAATTGGCTTACAGTCCGCTATGAGCCATAAGCGGACATCTATGAGGAATTCACTGATACTTTCTAATCTTCCCTTTTAAAATTTCCATCTTTTATTTAATGCCGAAAACCCAGCCGGTTTCAGTGCATAACCATGCCACAGCGCAGATTAATTTGCACGATTCTGAGCGGTTTCCAGGGCGTAGAGTGATTTACGTTAACCCGGGAAAGACTAAGTACGCTTAAGAGAGCATGTTAAAAATGTTATGTCTCAAGTGAAAACGGGCAGCAGGAATTGAACCCGCATCTTCAGCTATATATAAATGCTGATGTAATACCTGTTATACCACGCCCGTATAATCTCTCTAAAGGTACGTAGGACTGAGTCACCGACTCAGCCAGCGGAAAGGTGATATTTTCTTTGGCAGGCAGGAATCAGCCGTAAGGCGGGTTCCGCACCTGCTACAGACAGCACCGTGCGGGATCTGCCGTATTTTATTTACGGTAGTAAAAATAAACTTCTTACACCCGTATCTGGGACAGTGAAAAAATAACAGGCACATTGATCTGACCATTTGGCTTTATGTATTACAACTGACAGTAGTTAACGCTATTAATTTGAGTAACGCGAATATTAATGCCTCAGCAGCATATGTTGATTGACATACTAATCCTGCTTCTGCCTGAGATTGAGCACAGACAGAGTTTTTTGACTCATTATCTACGGGCTTTTTTGCAGCCCTTCTGCTTTCGCCGCTTCGTTTCAGGCCTTTATTTTTTCTTTATGATGGTTTTTCAGAAATAAACACTAAATTTAAGGGGATTTAATAGTTTTATTTTTTCCAAAGAGGCTGAACATGAGCACACGTCGTGGTGGAGCGGGAAACTTTGCAGAAAATCCGCAGCGGGCCGCTGAAGCAGGAAGAAAAGGCGGTAAGCAAAGCGGTGGAAACTTCAAAAATAACCCTGAACGTGCTGTCGAAGCGGGACGGAAAGGAGGAAAGATTAGTCGAAGAAATAATCCTGATGTAACAACCAGCTAAGCAGCTATCGGAACGTCAGCAAAAAGCCTGATGCGTGGCTGAGAAACTACGGCGTAAACGCTCAAACGAGGACATTTACAGGTATTGTGCGCCTTCAGGCTGGTGCGCATATGTATATTATGGGTAATCACTTTAAGTACTGACCTGTTTCGCATAATTCAAAATGCATGGCAGTTTGTAAAATTTTAATGTTGATAGAACATCTTCATACTGGGTCAGTAAGTCCGCTCTTCGCTCATAGCAGACCTAACAACACTCCAGAGCTGCTGACATAAACAGCATCAATTTAACTAACGTTTCTCACCACTCAGATCGTTATTCGAGAGGATGACCACCGGTGCATTTCTGAGATCAGGACGGAAAACCTTTTCGGCGCTGGCATAAAAGCTGTTTACGTCAATCAGCCCGAACATGTCAGTTTCTCCCGCGTGGGGTATGCACGAAGTGCGCCACTACGCCGAAGATTTCCATCGTGTCCGGGTCCGGAATGATGATGGGGTAGGCGGGATTCATTGGCTGCAGTACGGGTCCCTTCGGGGTAAGAAAAAGACGCTTTACCGTAAACTCGCCGTAGAGCTCAGCGATAACAATGTCACCGTGTTCCGGTTTCAGGGACCGATCAACAATAAGCAAATCGCCATCGTAAAGGCCGATGTCCTGCATACTGTTGCCCTGCGCGCGCAGGAAGAAGGTGCTTGCCCGGTGGGCTATTAAATATTCATTAAGATCGAGCTCCTGTTCAGCGTAGTCCTGGCAGGGAGAAGGAAAACCGCAGGGCACACGTTCAAGGAAAAGGGGCCTGAAGCTGGGCGGCGGATTGTCCGCCGGTTGCATCAACTCAAAGGCGTTAAACATAGCAAAAATCCCTGTCAAAGTACTGCATGTATATACAGTAGTATTAACTGGCTTTCAGGGCTGCGCAAGACAGGGCTGGTCACACACGCACAGGAATCGTACAGAAAAAAGATGACCATTGATTTATATAGGTTTATAGCCAAGCGATAGCTCATAAATTAATCACCCAAGTGCAGGCTCCGGCTGGCAGGGCCTGCAGCAGATTATCAACAGCTTTATGCGCCGGATGTGCAGCGAAGATGTGGATAAGGTGCCTTTCCGGCTTCACTGTTCAGGTAGTCAACGGCCTGATCGATACCGGAACTATTCACTGGACCGGCAGACGGGCCGGAGCGGTCTGAATGAGGACATCCCGGTACGCGTGGCGTCGTCCGACGAAGTCCGTCTGTTCACGCGAAAAACGTAGAAGCACGCCTACGGATACAGGCTCGTTTAAATCGAGCTCTACCGATGCATTTTTTCCTTAATTAACTTAGCCGATTTAAAAAATGATAGTGGGATAGGGTAATAAAATTACAAAATTCTTAGATTGTTGTAACTAACAAAATTCAGGTTGTTTTTTCTATACAGAAATTTTGTTGATAGGGAATTTGGCAGCTATTTTTTTCACTTTAATAGCGGCTTCTTCAGGTATCCATACGCTTACGAAACATAATTTTTTACCCTCTGCATTTTCAAGTTCGGTATATAAATTCCAAACCCTTTTGACTGCATTACCTACATTTTGCTTTGATCTAGCTAACTGAGTAGCCACGTCTGATTGCTTCTCATCTTTGACCAAGACTAAGTAAGCCATCTGAGTAGTTATGTCGGCAAAAGTTTCCATAGCAGGCAGGATTCGATCCCATTCTTGCTGCGATATCTTTCTTTTATGCGCCATGTTTATTAATCCGTCGTTTTTTAAGCGGACAAGGTTAAGATCCTCGTTCTGCTTAAGTCAACAGTAGTAAACGAAAGAAGGCAACCTAAAATTGTGTGCTTAAAACTGAAAACCGTGAAGCGGTACAAAACTTGTTTTTGTGCCGCTGAGGGGTTGACCGACTGAGCGTAGCGATGGAGGTTACAGGGGTCAGGTAAAGTTATCCACTTATCCACAGCTCTAAATTTTAAAGGCTTTTTTATTCTTTTTAAGTATTTTAAAGGCTTTTTAGGTTACGCAACCTATTGATATTAATGCAAAATAATCCCTACATTATGGATTTACGCCCTACATAGTATGGGAATCTGCATTACTTTATATGGAGATCACCCCTACAGACTATGGGAATAGACCCTAGTTCGTATGGGAATCACCCCTACATTCGCATAGAAAATTTAATGTGTTGACTTGTGTGTATTCTAGAGTATTGTGGGGGATAAATATTTACCCATACAAGGTTAAGTATATGGCTAACCAATTGAAAAAAAGATTAATGTTAAACAGTCTAACGAGCTGACTGAAGCTGCCTATCATCTTTCGTTGAAGTCAAAACGTGTTCTTTGGTTATGCCTTATGCAGACATATTTTTCAGACGATAATGATGACGCCAACCCGGTGTTTAACGTGGCCGTTTCTGATTATGAAGACATTTTTAATATAAGTCGAAATCAGGCTAGTCGTGACGTGAAGGAGGGGTAATTGAACTTTCACGCTCCTCAATACTTTTCTACCCAAAAAACGGCCGTAATGATATTAGAGCGCTGCCTTGGTTGGTTGAGGCCGGTGGTCGTTCAAGTAAGGGGTTATGGGAAATAGAATTTAATCCGCGTGTGATGCCTTATCTCTATGTACTTGGCACTCAATTCACTACCTATTCCCTAAGGGATTGCGGAAGTCTCAAAAATCCACGTACAGTGAGGCTGTATGAGAGCCTATGTCAGTTCCGTAGTACAGGGATTTGGAAAACCAGCCAAGAGTGGTTGGCTGAACGCTTCATGTTGCCTGACTCGCAGCGCACTAACAGTGCGGAGTTGAAGAGATCTTTTCTTGAACCAGCGTTGCGTCAAATTAATGACAAGACCCCATTACACGTAACGTATCAAGCTGATAGTAATGGAAAAATGATTTTTAACATTCTCCAAAAGAATGGCATCTAATTTCTAAATTTATTCAAAATCATTTTCGAATGTAGGGCGGATTCCCATCCCCGGCTACTTTTTACCCATTCTTTTTATGACAGCATAATCTTGCGGTCACTGTCTTAAGTAGATTCCTTATAACCTTAATTCGAGTTTTCAGCTTGGCAGTAGGGGCTTTTTCCCTACATATAAACTGGTACTCAGTAGGGCTAATTCCCATATTGAACAGCTTTCTCTAGTAGGGGAAATTCCCATAAAGTGCCGCAGCATGGTATTAGGGGCGATTCCTGTTTTCCGGCGATCAGCATTCGGCAGAGCTGCTTACATAAGAAGTAGGGGCGATTCCCACACCGGCATTTAGCTGACAAAAGGGCAGGTCACTCCATAAGTAGGGCTGATTCCCACTTTCCAGCCCTCAGTAGACGTCAGGGCCGGCCACTTTCCAGAAGTAGGGGCGATTCCCACACCGGCATTTAGCTGACAAAAGGGCAGGTCACTCCATAAGTAGGGCTGATTCCCACTCTCCGGCACTCAGCGCACGGCAGGGCCGGTCACTTTCCAGAAGTAGGGGCGATTCCCACACCGGCATTTAGCTGACAAAAGGGCAGGTCACTCCATAAGTAGGGCTGATTCCCACTCTCCGGCACTCAGCGCACGGCAGGGCCGGTCACTTTCCAGAAGTAGGGGCGATTCCCACTCCGGCATTTAGCTGACAAAAGGGCAGGTCACTCCATAAGTAGGGCTGATTCCCACTTTCCAGCTCTCAGTAGACGTCAGGGCCGGCCACTTTCCAGAAGTAGGGGCGATTCCCACACCGGCATTTAGCTGACAAAAGGGCAGGTCACTCCATAAGTAGGGTTGATTCCCACTTGCCAGCCCTCAGTAGACGTCAGGGCTGGCCACTTTCCAGAAGTAGGGGCGATTCCCACACCGGCATTTAGCTGACAAAAGGGCAGGTCACTCCATAAGTAGGGCTGATTCCCACTCTCCGGCACTCAGCGCACGGCAGGGCCGGTCACTTTCCAGAAGTAGGGGCGATTCCCACTCCGGCATTTAGCTGACAAAAGGGCAGGTCACTCCATAAGTAGGGCTGATTCCCACTCCGGCATTTAGCTGGCCAAAGAGCAGATCACTCCATAAGTAGTGCTGATCCCTCTTTTAGATTAATATTTTTGTTAAATACAGATTGTTATTGTTAAAATTAAACAAGAAAATTTTAATTGATCTAAAATTAATTTACATCTAAGTATTGTATTAATTTGATATATTCACCTTCATGTTGTGAGGAAGAAGTGTTTGATAAGTCATTATCATTACTTGATGTGTCTTTGTATGTTAATTATTAGTCGAACATCCATGTTTTCGACAACCTTTTATGTTTAATGAATTTTACATGCTTTTATATGTTTTCAGCGTTTCAATGATTTTTTTATGGCTTTTGTAATTCCATGGCGCTAGATAGGCTGCCTTCGTAAATAACATTGTTATTGACAGAGCGAAAGACATTATTATTTGAGTGCTCGCCCAGAAAAAATCTTTTCCTACAAACGAGGAAAAGCCAGAGATAAGAAATGTTATGTATCCAATGAAAAATGCAGTTATAAACATAGCACCTTCTCGAGCTCTTTTATTGTACATTGATTTATCTAACTCAAATTTAATTTCACTAACTTCGTTATGAGATGGATATGCTTTTTCATTAACACATTTAATGATCATTCTTAATCTTTTCTTTCTGTATGGTTCAAGGTTTGGATTGCAGCTGAGAACTTTCATTAGCCTTCTTGCTGGAGTGTTTTCAAATATACCGGTTACCTTCCTGATTATTAATTGCTTTAATTCGTCATCAATTAATTTTATCTCGTAACTCTCCATTTTGAGTTCAGAGGAAAGTGACTTCATATCTTTATAGACCGAGATTCTCTCATTATTAAATGTTTTTAGTCTTGCATTGAAGCTAAGGATTAAAGCTATTGATGGAAGGATAAAACCTAATATTTTCAGCCAATCCATAATTTTAAATTACTCCTTGTTTGCGTATTTTTGATTATTCATCGTTGACATTTCTACAGTCTGATTGATATCTTTTCAACTGTTACAAGTCGTCAAATGACGACCACCAATGGTCTGGTAGCTTGAGAGGATCGCCTTCGGGTAGCTACAAAAACACTCCTGCAGCCTGAAAGGGAGAACACATCAGTGTGGTACATCTGCTCGCTCCTGGAAGCAGATATCGTCAAAACAAGCGCACCTATGACGCGACGATGGGGGTACATTAATCATACCAAAGCCTGGGCTTTCACATACGCCTGGCGTCATCAGACAAGGCATCCTCAACGATGCTTTCTTCACTTACGTTATAAGATTTGTCAGGGATACGCCCTGCGTTGCATACGACTTTTGCAATGACGCAAACGCCCATTTGGAACATTTGGGCGTTTGCGGAAGATGCATTAGGAGCATGAAGCTGCGCGGCGTCACTTTGGTTCGAGTGAAACGAGAACAAAGTGACGCGCGCAGCGCATAACGACCAAACCCACGTACAGTGCGGTTTTCAGCATGCCGGTACAATCTGACGTGCACGTATTACGTGTTTTCAGGTGTTCAACTGGCTATTTATCAACCATGACGCGACGTTAACGAACAACCCGTTAAGGGCGTTTTTTCTAAAAGGAGAATGATCGACTCGGTATCGATGGCGACATCAGGAAACTGATGTACGGAGGCAGACTGACTAACGTCAGCACGGCGCAAGCCGCAAACAGGTCAGAGACTTGGGGAGCCTCGCAAGAACTCAACATTTCGCCGCCCCGATGCACAGATACCAGTCGAGACGCAGGAAGCGCAAAAGCAACCGTGTCATCGGGGAAGAGATGTATAGATTCAGAGTCACATAGCTGTGGGTTTGTGGGCCAACAGCTGTGGGTTCTGAAGGAGTGAAGCAATGTCTGGAAAATTAAGTAAGCAGCTCGTCACGCTCGCACGTCAGGGCGGAGGAAGTTTTAAAACGGTTTCTGATCGTTCAAAGATTGCCAGTCGCTTTTCGGAGCGACTGGCAACCCTTAATATTCAAATTCGAGACGTAAGCCATATTAAAACAAAACATATCGAAAATTATATTCGCAGCCGTCAGGATGAGAAAATATCGTCCCGCACGCTGCAAAATGAAATGGCCGCTTTACGTTCAATCCTTTCACAGGGAGGGCGTAATGTTCTGGCTAATCCTGCACATGATAAACTGAGCAATAAAGCATTGAATATTTCCGGAGCCAGCAGGGAAGGCACTAAGGTTGCAATTTCAGATGAGCGTCTAAAAGAGGTTTTGTTAACGGTATCAGAGAAGGATCGGGGAATTCATTTGGGTGTTCAGCTTGCAAGATATATTGGCCTTCGCGCTGAAGAAACCGTCCAGTCGGCAAAATCACTTAATACCTGGCGTAAAAGTCTGGAGGCCGGGGGTAATAATGTTCGCGTTGTGTTTGGTTCTAAAGGAGGGCGTCCACGTGATGCAACAATTTTTGAGAAAAAGAAAGTTATTAGTTTATTAAATGAAGCGGTTCGTTATGTAGAGAAAAATAACGGTAAGTTAATCGACAAACCAACGCTTCATCAGGCGCTTGATCGCTATCACAACGTATTACGTGAAAGTGGAATGACAGGGAACATTGCACCACACAGTCTCAGGTACGCTTATTCTCAGGACGCTGTTAATCATCATCTTGAAAATGGCATGAGTCGTAAAGAAGCTGAGGCTTTAGTTTCAATGGATCTTGGACACGGTGACGGGCGCGGAGCTTATGTTGCGCGTGTTTATAACAGAGTTGATGAATCAGATGAATAACTGGTTCTTGTAAATTCCCTTATGCAAGCGCTATTATTAAAACGTTTCTTATGTTGTCTTCGGACAACCACCAATGGTCAGTGGCTTGAGATGACCGCCTTCGGGTAGCTGCAAATAACACTCCTGTAGCCTGAAAGGGAGAACACATCAGTGTGGTAAATCTGCTCGCCTTTGGAAGCAGATATCGTCAATCACGGCTCCTACTGCCTGACGATGAAGGTACATTCAACCATCCGGCTCCGGCCTTCGTCCTTCGGGGAAACATTCCCGACAGGTCAAATGTTTCTCTGTTTGCAGGAGAAACTATGTCCATAACCCGCTCGTTCCTGACTGAGCTGCGTACCCCATTCGATATGGTTCTTTCAGTTGCAACCCGTGTTGCGTCTGAACATCCTTATCTCAGGGCTGCACTCAGGAGAACATCGTGGCTTGCTTCACCTTCCGGTCATTATGAGTTTCGTTACCGCGTTTGGTTCGATGATCAGTGTTATCACGCCATAGTTATGGCAAGAATGATGATTAACGGCCAGCCAGGTAATGAATTCATTTTCAGCCGCCATGGTAAGCACTTTACACACAAAGCTGCTGCGAAAATCGCTCAGCAAGCGGCGTCTGACGCTGCGATTTTCAGGATGTTCACCGCTCAGAAGTAACAGCACAGTCGCCTGAACCATACATTCGCTCTGCGAATGCCCGTTGGGAAACATCTTCCCGACAGGGCAGGTGTTTCCCCCTCAACTGGAGGAACACCATGCAAACCCTTTCATTACCAACTTCCTTTTCCATAAAAGCCATCTTTTCTGTGTGCTCCGCTGCCGCGCTATCTTTTTGGGATCGCGTCGCTGCCGGGAACAGAAAAGAGGAGTGGATAACGAACCGCGCCGGCTCACTGAGCTTTAAGGTTCAGGTTCATCAGTTATCATCCGGAAAATGGACGTCCGGCATACTTACGCGATCCGGCACTTTTTACGGCAATCATCGCTTTAGCACCCTGAAAGATCCTGCTGAGGAGTTTCGTTCGTATCGTCAGGCTCGCCGCTTCGCACTAAAGCTGGCGAATCAGCTCGCTACGTTACGTTTCGCCTACCAGTAAGGAGCTAAATAAAGATGCTGGCAAATATGCCGCAGAGAAAGGAGTGCTTGTCGCCAAAGCCGACTTAGCGTTAGCCCGATACGAAGCGATTTAACGTTAACCAACCCTGTGGGGATTTATTTCCCATCAGGGGGATAAATCCCTTTTGGAGGATTTATCATGACACCCATTTCCTTACCGCCTCAGCACGTCACTTATAACGTGAAGCAGACCGGATGGATCTCCCCGAGCCAGTGGCAGAGTTTTACCCTAGCAGTCACTGAAGCATTCTGGCTGTTACCGGTACATCTCCGCCCGTGCTCGCCAACAAACGGTACGCGTATGGAACGCGCTTCCATGATGTTTCCTTCTCGCGGGATATTTTCATTCGGAGGAAAAGACGAAGGGAATTACGTATCTAAAGGCGTGATGTTTACTCAGGATCTGAGTTCCGCATTGTGTATTGAAACTGAGGGGCAACCCGTAGATTTCTTCACGCGCATCGCGCTGATACTCATTTATCAACATTGTGAAGGCTGCTTTGAGATAACGTCTTCTGCAGGTGGCGTCAGCTGGTCACTACCGGTTCGCTGGGCAATACGGCATCAACTGATTGCTGACAGTGATTCACCTCAGCCTTTCAGCATGGATGGTTTCATTACCGGCGCAGCTGATGAGCTGCTTATCAGAAGCGTTTCCGGTGCTGAACGTCCGTTTACGACTGCTGACTGGGGGCTGGTTTCTGAACTTGAGTTCGCACTCGAAGAGCTGAAAACCGGCAAACGCTGATCCGACGACCAACTTAACTTAACCCAACGGGGATTTACCTCCTGTGGGTGGTAAATCTCTTCTGAAATGGAGATTTACCATGTCATATACCACAACCGAAACTCTGGTCTATCCGGGCGTTTACCAGCTGGAGCAGGGCGCGTCCATAAATGATGAACATTGGTTAAGATTTACCGACGCGGTTAAAGAAGCTTTCTGGCTTCTACCCGCTTAGCTCCGGCCTTATAAGCAACTGGGTTTCGAGACGAATCGCGCTTCAGAGCTGTTTGACGAGGAGGGTTCGGTATCGGATTGACGTAATGAGGAGTTCGGATTTTTGTGACTGCAGCTGCGACGAAGAGCGGGCCCGGTGGTTCGACTCGGCAGCATCAATGCTTGAAGAAGCGGTATTCACTGACAGTAAGCGGTATGACCGCCACGATTTCTATTACTCGAGGCAGCAACTTCGGTTGCGGCTTAACAGCATAACCGCCGACGGAAAGATCACTTCTTCGGTTCGTTAATCACTTCCCTGACGGGCGTATTTCTCGCCCATCAGGGAGGGATGCGCCCTTTTTCATTTAAGGAGCATCCCATGACCAAACCAATCAAAACTCGCCGCGCGAAGAAAACTGATAGCGTCGATCTGTACCAGAAGGTAACTGACCGTATCGTTGAGGCACTGGAGAACGGCGTGGCGCCATGGAAAAAACCGTGGCGTACTGCCGGACGCTGTGCCGCTGCGGGTCCGTTACCGGTTAATGCCTTAACCGGTAAGCCTTACAGCGGCGTTAACGTGCTGCTGTTATGGCTGGCCGCAGAGGAAAAGGGATACAGCACCGATCGCTGGGTAACGTATCGTCAGGCGCAGGAGCTGGGCGGACAGGTACGTAAAGGTGAAACGTCATCGGAGGCCATAATCTTCAGGCCGTTTGAAAAACAGGCTGAGGATGACAGCGGAAACAAGCTGTTTGATGCTGAGGGCAAGCCCCTGATGGAATCGCGGGCCATGATAAAGCCCAACTTCCTGTTTAACGTTGAGCAGTGTGACGGTTTACCGGACAGTGTTGCGGCTGTACCGCATGAATCTCCCGTAGCTGAAGACCCGGGCACGATCGACTGGCCGACGGAAAAACGGATATGTGAGATTGTGCACCTGGCGGGCGTTAAGGTGGAGTTCAGATTACAGAACCGGGCTTGTTACGCCAGACACACCGATTCAATACTGATGCCGAAGGCGGAACAATTTTTACTCACGCTGACTATTTCAGCACGCTGCTGCATGAAGTTGTGCATGCCACCGGCCATGAGTCACGACTGAACCGCGAAGGCATAACCAAACCGGCGAAGAAGTTCGGCGATCCGATCTATGCCTTTGAGGAGCTGATAGCCGAGATGGGTAGTGCGTTTCTGTGCGCTCAGCTCGGCGTGTTTGGCGATGTTCAACACGACAGCTACATAAAATCGTGGCTTGAGGTACTGAAGTCGGACAAAAAAGCGCTTTTCCGTGCCTGCCGGCACGCGAGGGAAGCGTCAGAGTTTTTACTGCAGTTAACAGACAGCACGGCTAAAGCCGCGTAACACACCAACCCGGCAGCGTTGAATCATCGCGCTGCCGTCCCGTGAGGGCATTGTTCCTCACGGGACAATGCCCTCTTTTTACGTATAAAGAGGAATCAACCATGTCAGACTGGTGCCATAACCGTTTAGAAATCACCGGCAAATCCGCGCTCATCGGCATTATGGAAGAGTGGATCACCGGCGAAGCCGTACCGCTGTATCGTCACGCCGTCATGCGCAGCATAAAGCTGTTTCTGGCAGGATGTGGCGGCCTGTTACGCCCGGTCAAAACGGAATCATTTCCGCCGTTTCCCGACCTGATGCAGAGCGGAACGGGACAGGGGACGCCGGCGAATATGGCGTTTGATCAGTGGCTCGGTCTGCTGTGCAGGGATGTACCGCTTGACGGTGAGCATCTGCGTAAAATCGAGCGCATTTACCATCAGTCAGGTATCGACGCGATCCCCTGGGAAAGTATTCCGGAGATATCGCGCAGACACATTGCGCGACTCATTGAGGAGCGCTATGCGGACTGGTTTGGTGTTGCCACACTTTCCCGGGAAATCGATCCGGGTCAGTGCTGGGAACGGCTTAGCCAGCTGCCTGAGCGGGCCCAGCCCTGCGATATGCTGCAGATAATCCCCAGTCGTCTGGCCGCCGAGCTGAACGGCACGGGAGGTTTGCTCGCCGGGATGTCAACGGCCAGCAGTCTTTACTGTCGTCAGTACGGCATGGAGTGGCCGGCAGGTCACAACGTCAACTGGCAGCGTGAAGGTCTGAGCAGCATAAAACTGGCGTTTGATTCCGCCTGGTTCCCGCCGGCAGGAGAGCTGGTTGCGGCGCTTTCATCCACGTTCGACTGTGAGATTCGTCACTGGTACAGCGAGCCCGTTCACGAACTGGATGGCTATGACTGTTACGATCGGGGCGAGCACGTCTGCAGTGCTGAGGCGACTATTGACGAGCTGGACGACGGTAGGCCTGGGCTTCACCTGGTGCCGTCTGTTGAAACCGGCGAATCACAAGCTGCAACAGCCACACATCGGGTGGTGCAGGCATGAGTGGCAACCGGGAGTATCTTCGCTGCCGTGCTGTTTCAACGGCTCATCTCAGTGCTGACGACAATGCGCTGCTGGATGAAATCACGACCCGTGAAGTCGATATCGGTGAGTGGATCCACTATATCGGTGGGGGCTATCTTCTGCGGTTAACCGCGTGCTCCGCACCGGTTCTGCGGCTGAAAGAAGCTGGGTTGTCGAAAGAGGCCCGCCGCGTGATCGCTTCTGTGATGCGTTCGGATGCCGTGGAAATCCTGATTTTCGAATCAGGGGCACCTGAGGCTGAAGGATTCACCACGTACAGCTGGTAACTAAATAAGGCTCGCCTCACACCCTGAGGGGAACACCTCCTCAGGGGCGTGTTCCCTTTTTTATGGAGAACACGCATGACTTTTACCAACCATCGCAACGCATTTCTTAAAATTTTCAACTCCACCGCCCGTTATCATCACCGGCATAAGGTGTTTGAAAACTTCGTCAGCTGCGCGGCCATTGCGCTGCACAACGGCGTTGCGCACGATGCTGAACTGGAAAAGCAGTATCTGAGCATAATTGCCGGCTACGAGAAGCAGGACGCCACACAGATGGCAGCGTTACTGGGTCACGTCGTGATGGCGCTCGATGAGGAACGTTGTGATTTCCTTGGCAGCGTTTTTATGGAGCTTGAGCTGGGAGATAAGTATCGCGGCCAGTTTTTCACGCCGTGGGACGTATCGCGAATGATGGCATCGTTGCAGCTGTCCGGCATCGATGCGCTGATGCAGGGAAAAGACTTTATTACCCTGCAGGAGCCGGCAAGCGGCGCGGGCTGCATGGTCATCGCCTTTGCTGAAGAGTTCGCTCAGCGTGGTTATACGGTTTCAGAACAGCTATGGGTGTCGGTGACGGATGTTGATCCACTTGCCGCCAATATGTCCTATATACAGCTCTCGCTCTGCGGTATTGCGGCAGAGGTTGTGACCGGAAACGCACTGACGCTTGAGCGGCGTCGCACGCTTTACACTCCGCTGCATTACACCGCCAGGTGGGCAGCAAAACTCAGCAGCGCAGAGCAACGCGCCGCCTGACCACAACGCCTCTCCGGAGGCGTTTTTTTTGCCGGTCGATATAGAGTTTGCGATAGATACCTCATTCCCGGCAGGGCATGGTTCATGACATGACATGACATGACATGACATGACGGAGGTATTTCATACATGCAACCCACACAAGAGCAGGCACAGGTCATTGCCTGGAAAGGCAGGAAACTTGTCGTTACGGCATTTGCCGGCACAGGTAAAACGTCCACGCTTGAAGCCTACGCGCTGGCAAACCCCAAGAACGTATGCTGTATCTTGCTTACAATCGGGCTATCAGGGAGGAGTCTGAGCGGCGTTTTCCTTTTAACGTGGAATGTAAGACGTTTCATCAGCTTGCCTGGCCAACGTTCGGGCGGCACTTTCAGGCGCGCCTCACCACGTCTCTTCGCGTAACGGATATTGCGCGGCTGCTCAATAACCGGCACTGGTTGCTGGCACGGAATGCCCTGAGCACGCTTAACACTTATCTCTACAGCGCTGATGAAGAAATCTCACCTCTGCATCTGCCTGCCGAAAAAGATCGGGGCGGGCTGGATGCAGGAAAAATACTCGGAGCGGCACAAGTCATATGGCATGAAATGACGCGGATGGATTCACATTTTCCGGTGACGCATGATACCTACCTTAAACTTTACCAACTGTCAGTTCCGGAGCTGAATAAGAAATGGGACGTTATCCTGTTTGATGAAGCGCAGGATGCGAATCCGGTGACCAGTCAGTTTGTTCTCAGCCAGCCCTGCCGCATCATCCTCGTAGGCGACCGTTATCAGCAAATTTATCGCTTCAGGGGAGCGGAAAACGCACTCGTTGCCCCGCAACTGGAAACTGCAGACAGGCTCTGGCTGACGAACAGCTTCCGGTTTGGTCCGGCGGTCGCAGAGGTTGCGAATGCACTGCTTGTCGAGGCAGGCGAATCCCGTCGGATCTGCGGGCTCGGTGGAGAGGATCAGGTTACACCCGAAATGCCCGCCGGAACTGCGCACTACTGTATTATCAGCCGGACGGTAGCAGGCGTGATTGGTGCTGCCCTGACGGCGAGCCTGGTAGGGAAAAAGTGTACTGGGTAGGCGGCATGGAAGGATACCGCATTGCAGAACTGGAAGATTTATACTGGCTCTCAGTTGATATGCCTGACCGTATTCAGTCGCCGCAGATGACACGCGATTTCCCTGATTTTGAAGCGTACCGGTCAACTGCCAAGGCTACGAAAGATCCGGAAATGGGGCAGGGCGTCAAGCTGCTGGACATGTTCTTTCCACTTCCAATGTTGCTGGCTGTACTGAAAAAACAGACCGTGACGCGCGAAAGTGAAGCAGACGTGACGGTAGTGACCGCGCACCGCAGTAAAGGCCTTGAGTGGGACGCGGTCAGCCTCAGCGACGATTTTGTTGATATTACCGACCCGCTTCTGAACCCGCGTGAAAAAGAAGATGAGCTGAATCTTCTGTACGTATCGGTTACGCGCGCGCGCAAAGTTCTGGTGCCGAATGAGCTGGTCGATATCGTGACCGGCTGCCTCGGGGAGTCGAATGAACCCATCGAATCACCGGATGAAACTGAATCACTGAGCGCAGGGGCCGCCCTTAACGACAGCAACTGCTCCCAATTATCAGGAATTTAAAATGTTCTCCAGGCTCATGACCATGATATCCGGTGGGCCAGTTTCCGCAAAGCCCGCGCCGGCTGGCGGAAAGATTCCGCCGGGATATTTCGTACCGCAATCCGCCGCACAGCTACTCTCTTCGCCACAACGCAAGCTGCTGTTGAGACAGATCTGGGATAACACGTCTTTACCGGAGGATGTCTATAACCGGCTTTATCTGGCACCGCTGAAAATACTCGCTGAGAGCGTACAAAATGTACCGGCAAGCGCTGATGGTGAGTGGAGTAAAGAAGGCGGGTACATTGATCTTACCCTGAAATTTACGGCCTGCAGCGTCAGGCTGGCAAAAGGTCATATGTTTCCTCCGGGCGCGACACCCGAAGAGCAGGCCGCAAAGAATACCCTCTGGAACGCGATCGTTTTCTGGTCAGCGCTCACCGCGCATCTGCTGCAACTTACGCGTATTGAGGGGGAATTGCTGGACGGGCGATGCTGGATGCCCGGCATGATGCCGCCGGCTGCGCCATATCGATTCCGGATAAGTAATGCAGCCCATTCTGGTGCGGCGCGAATGATGGCCGCAAGGCTGTTACCTGATGACGGCGTGACGTGGCTCAGCGGCGACCGCGAGGCCATGCATGTGATGGCTTCACTGGCTGGCGGGGACGCAGCGGGTATGGCGCTCATTAAAGAGATTCTCGACAAAGCGCGAGGCATCAGCGGTTCGCCCGCCAGTTCTCTGCAGGCGGGCTTGCCAGCAGCGGCCGCTGATGTGCCGACACCGGCTCCCAGGCAGCCGGTGCTGGCTCTCTCTGACGATATCATCAGTGCCGGCTCTGCTCTCGCCGGTATCGGGTCGGAAGGTGCAGCAGAGCTGGCCTCCGGTCTCGCGCCAGCGAACGCAGAACCTCCGTTAACAGCGGCCGACGAAACCGTATCTTTGTCCTCTGCACTTTCAGAAAACACCGGCGCAATGCCTGAGCAGAAAGAGGTCACAAAAGCGGCAGATGATGATACAGCCGTCCTTCTCAGCATGTTTGCTGCAGCTGAACCGGCGGCCACCGACATGGAGGATCAGGTGCAAAGAGCAGATACAGCTGTTTCAGATGACTGTTCGCCTGATAATGACGTTGATGAGCAGATAATTGCGGTTCCGGAAGAATATGTTCAACTCATTTCCGACGAAAAGCCGCAGGACGCATTACCTGTCATTAATTCTAAGCTGGAGCAGGTTAATAGCGAGGACAGTCCCGGGAAGAAAAAAGATGTAATCGCTGCGCCTGAAGAGTCTGAGGGAAATAACCTTGGGGAACAGTTCTTATCGTGGCTTAAGGTGTCTGTAAATAATAAAACGCTCAGCGTGAACGAGAAAGACAGTCCGCTTCATGCAGTGAGCGGATTTATGTTTATATCTCTTCCGGGAGCGGCTTTTAAATTCATTGAAGCGACAGGCATTGATAAAGACCGTAAAGCTGTGCAGGCATCATTTGAAAAAAATGGCGTGTTGCATATGCGTAATGATAAGCGTTTTTTCAGAGTTCGTGTGTATGAAAGTGAAGGGATGGAAGGTAAGTATCAGAAGCGGAGCGGGTACTTAATACGGCTCTCATTATTTTATCAGGCAGGAAAGGATAAGGTGAAAGACAGTCGTTATATCTTGATTGAGAATTAAGGTGGGAACCCCGTGGGGTTCCCTCAGACAATTCAGGCGGGAATAGCATTTTTTACAGCATCAGGAACAACAGGTCTGCCGTTAGCTATGCAGGTTGCTGTGAATACGGCTTCTGCATATACGGTACCATTAACCAGTATTTGCTGAACAAAATTGACGCGGCTGCGCTTCTCGTTCGCCTGCAGGGCGCATGTTACCTGCATTTCATCCCCTTTCTGCAGGCTCTTTTTAAAGCGCAGCGTGTATTCCAGGATCATGTGAAGGCGTCCTTCAGCGAACTCCTGTTCCAGGTCCAGCCCCAGTTCTTCTTTCATAAACGCGTGGCGCGTCCATTCCATGTAGAAGGGATAATACAGTCCATCCACAACACCCTGAAAATCAACATGCTTTTCGTCTACGGAATAGGTTTTGGTAAACATCATAAGTCCTTAAAATAGTTCAGCAGTGCAAACCGCATTGGCAGTATCAGATTTTCAAATTCCTTTTGCGAGGTGTGGACCCCGGTGCAGATATTAAGCGCCATGCTCATATCGTTTTCAATCCCATAAATAAAGCTAATGCCATGATATATATTGTGTTCTCGTCGTTGTTTATCTATGACATTATTTTTTTCGTTGCGCAGGGCGTCATCCCAGATAACTGTGCTTACATCGCCTTTGCTTATTTTAGTAAGCTCTATACCCATTTTAATTAGAAGGCTGTCTTTATACTTTCCTTCATAATAAAATTTATTATCCCACTCAGCATAGCCATTGCTTTGGTGTGCTGAAATGCTGTTATTTACAACCAGCAATGTAGATATGTAGGTGGTATGCTCAAAATTATTGAGGAAGTTAATCACTTCGTTACTGCAGTGATGAAACTTTAACTTCACTTCTTTTGAATCCATTTAACTCTCCGGCACTCGTAAATATCGCTCTTATTGAGTGTTATGTTTTGGCTTCCCTCTAAGATAATTGATTTTTCATCCATTACTTTAAGGACGCCAACATGTAATCCATTAGCACTTTTCACATAGCACAGTTTGTTGTTATTAGGGTCGATATTTGTAACCGTGGATACAATACAGAACTCTCCGAAACTCACATATGGTTCACCATACATGCCCCCGATCTGTACCAGTTCCACATCAGGCAATTGACGGCTCGCGAGAATAAAGAGCGTGTCTTCATCGAGTTTCGCATACTCAGTGAACTGTGGAGGAAAGCCCTCACCAGTCATGATCCACTGCCCATTTACCTGCAGCCCATTCTCAGTAAAAAATTCGGCAATAACATGTATTACATCCATTCTACGGGCAGGAATTGAACCGTCAGATTCCCAGCGTGTGTAGGTGGTATAGGACAGATCCATGCTTTTCTTCTGTATGAAACTCACAACTTCCTGTGGCGTAGTACCCGTCGCAGCCCTGCAACACTTAAGTCTCTTCTCAATCGTATCTAACATTCGCATTCCTTAACGGAAATTATTGCAATGATTTTAAAGGAAAAAATTGCATAGTTTTCGGGAATAATTACCGCTAATCGGGAAAAAATTGCATAAAAGCCATTAGGAGTGGTAATATGTAAGTAGTTAATAAATTTAGTGTTAAACATTATCATAAAATGACCTTTCCTTAACACTTTGACGTGAGAAGTGAGGGCATGACCCTGCCAGTAGTCCATCCGCAGGGCTTTTTGAGCAATCAGGGTTCCGGTCCGTTTTAGTAATTTGATGCTCCCTACCCATTATTTGGGTTAAGGAAATTCCTAAGTAAAACTTAACTTGGAGACGATATGCCCTCACATGATCAATCACGTTCACCGGCACCGATCATTTATATAGGTCCAATTAGACGTAACAACCTGGAAGGATGTGCAGTGAAACTTACCCATTCCAGCGGCCGCGTCATTAGCGCTTCAAAAATCGTTCAGGGTCTAATCGACACTTACTTAGACGTATACGTAAGCGAACTAACGGCAAAATCCGCCATTAGTTAATACGCCCAATTATCCATATCTCAGGAAATCCACGCCATCTGTGGAGGGATAAACTCATGCTTAAGCAGCCTGACACTCCAATAGCTGTACCGTATTCGACAGAAGCTGAACAATGCGTTTTAGGTGCGTTGATGCTGGACAATGACCGTTGGGATGAAATAAATCTTCTACTAACCACTCAGGACTTCTTTCTTGCTGCCCATCGCCATGTATTTAAGGCGATGAGCAGCTTGTCTTCAGCATCCTTGCCCATTGACCTGATAACTCTTAGCGAAAAGCTGGAACATGATGGTGCGCTTGAACATTGTGGCGGGTTTGCCTATTTAGCAGAGCTGAGCAAGAACACTCCTTCAGCTGCAAACATTCTTGGTTATGCACGCATCGTTATCGAAAAGAGCCGTTTACGTGCTCTGCAGGTTATCGGAAACAGCCTTGTTGCTGATATTCAAGCCAATCGACTGAGTTCGCAAAAAGTCGCTGAGCATGCTGAAAATGCCCTTTTCCGGCTCAGTGAACAGGGGGTAAGCGCAAACGAGTGCGAATCAGAAATTATGGCTGCCCTTGATCAAGTGCTGAGCAAGCTTGAAGTGGCTACTGCGATTAAAAACGGTATCACTGGTACGTCTACCGGTATGGCTGAATTGGACTTCATGACCTGTGGCTTGCAACCAGGAGATCTGATTTTACTTGCCGCCCGTCCCTCTATGGGAAAAACCGCTCTGGCTGTTAGTTGGTGCATCGGTGCAATAGAAAGTAAGCCACAGGAAGCTGTCTTTATTTTCAGTATTGAAATGCCAACCGATCAGCTAACTATGCGCATGTTGTCAATGCGTAGCCGTGTTGATCTTACCAAGCTTCGCAATGGCAACCTGAATGATGAAGACTGGGGACGCATCAGCCAAGGAGCAACGGAAATAGCAGCGTGGCGCGATCGCCTAATTATTGATGACAACAGTTCACAGACGCCGGCGACGCTGCGTACCCGCGCACGTCGCTACGTTCGTAAGTACGGCAAGCCCTCTCTAATCATGGTTGATTATTTACAGCTAATGCGATGCCCGGATATGGAAAACAGAACGCAGGAAATTGCGGAAATTTCGCGTTCTCTTAAAGCCTTAGGTAAAGAGCTCGGCTGCCCGATTCTTGCACTTTCTCAGCTGAACCGACAAGTGGAGCAACGAGCCGACAAGCGGCCTAATAACGGAGATCTTCGCGATTCTGGTGCGCTGGAGCAGGACGCAGATCTCATTGCATTCATTTATCGTGATGAAGTTTATAACGCCGATTCAGCGCAGTGCGGCCAGGCTGAAATCATTATCAGCAAACAGCGTCAAGGGCCAACAGGCACCATCAAAACCCAGTTTGACGGCAGGTTTACTCTTTTCAGTGAATATCCTCAAGGTGGGTATGACTTCGGTTACGATTTCAGGAGGACTGGCCAATGATTAAACTTCAGCTTGTTGAAAAACCGTCTGGCAGTAATGAAAATCTGGCGAGGAATTTTACTCTCGATGAGCTTTGTGTAAATCCAGATAACCCGCGCAAAAGCCGTAATCCTCTGTTTGATGATTTAAAAGCATCAATTCGTGCGCGCGGTCTCAATTCCGTACCGCTTGTGACGCGTGATCCACGTCTTCCAGAAGGTAAGTGGACTTTTAGCGATGGTGGCAACACGCGTTACACCATCATGCGTGAACTTTGGGATGAAACTGGAGATCAGCGTTTCTTCCAAATGACCTGCATTGAAAAGCCATGGCCTGGCCGTTTTCAATGCCTTACGGGGCACCTCGCCGAAAATGAAACCCATGGTCAGCTAACTTTCATTGATAAAGCCATTTCTGTAAGTGAAGCGCGATTATTACTTGAAGAAGAGCGTGGAAAAAAATCTCGTTGCGTGATCTTGCTGCTGAACTAACTAACAGTGGCCTACCAGTGCATTTTTCGAGCGTAAGTCGTATGGAAGATGTGGTGACAAACATCTATCCATGGATGCCTGTATTGCTTGGGTCAGGTTTTGGGGGCGGGAGCTTAGAAAGTTGCTAAAACTCCGCCATGGCGCTGAAACGGTTTGGGATAAATATCAATTTGAAAAAAATGTTTGTACC
The DNA here is from genome assembly GCF_018842675.1 of Candidatus Pantoea bituminis. Classification (NCBI taxonomy): domain Bacteria; kingdom Pseudomonadati; phylum Pseudomonadota; class Gammaproteobacteria; order Enterobacterales; family Erwiniaceae; genus Pantoea; species Candidatus Pantoea bituminis. Next base: position 2,769 of record NZ_JAGTWO010000003.1, on the reverse strand, counting down.
AAAGCCGATTTCACGAGTGTGTTTGGAGCGTGCTGCCGCAAATTTGATGATCCTGAGTTATGGTCAATTGAAATGTTCACCGATGAACTTATCGGTGATCTGACAGATGCGTTTCCATGCCATGACCTCGACTACGATGGCTGGCTACTTGAGTTACGCGGTGCTGATAAGGCAAAGGCAGAACCTGCTGAAGACATTACTATTGCTGTTTCTTCAAGTTTACCGGCCACCTCATCAATGGTGGCAAATGATGATGCAGCTGAGCTCATTCACCCATCGGATGAGCTTTCTTCAGATGATTTAGCGCAGCTTGAGGATGATGACCAGGCTAAATCCCTAGACGCAGAGCAATCCACTGAAAATCGCAAATCTAAGGATTCATCTTCTTTAGCAGATAAGGAAGAAGAAACTCATGTTTCGCAAAGCCAAGAAGACTCATTACAGCCAGTTGCTCAACCAGACATCCATTCAATCTGGAACGTCAGCGCCCTTCAAGATGATATTGAGCATCTGCAAAGTATTGCCTGGCGTCTGTGCTGGGATATTGCTAGTGCTCATAATTGTGGTGATGCCTTAAAACCTGCCAATGAAAATGCCTTGCAGTCGGGTTACCGGTTGTCAGTGCCTGTTGATGACGCTCATGTTGTTGCCTTATTTCTAGCTTCGCTGACAGGCGATACGAGCTGTCAGGATGCTGCGGACTTCACTTCTAAATTGCTGATCGGGTCAACTGAATCAGCCACACCTATTTTTGATGACGAGCAAACCCTGATCGTGTTTCGGCTAATCAGGATCCTTCGTCGTCTCCGCGAACTGCAGCGCATGAATGCTGCTTCTACTGTTCCTGTAAATGAAGGGTAACTGATGAACACGAATCTTTCCCGGGCTGCGAATGGCTTCCTGCTTGATTTGGTTATGGAGCTCAAAAATGGGTTTATACGTCGCTGTGACAAGATGGGCCTGACATCTGAAGAAATTGCCACACTGAAGGATATGACCATTGAAGATATTCATTACATCATCAATAGCGAGGTTTCCGTCCTTTCGTTTCAGATAAACCAAGACAATCTGGCGCGGCTGATGACGCAAGCAAGGGAAGAACAGACGCGTAAGCAACGAATTGACCGCGCGCTTGCACTTGGAGGATCAATAAAGCTCATGGAGCACTTTTTTGGGCTGATAAGTAACGATGTGGCGGCTCGTCGCAGGATCGCGGGCATAAAAGTTCGTGCAGGTCGTGGAACAGTTCTCAGCGATGAACAGAGTACCGAACTATGGGAAATCTGGGCGGCAAATGACAGTAAAACACTTCGCAGTGAAACGGACAAGGGGCTGGATTTGATGCTGCTTGCTGCTGAACAAATGGATATTTCTCTAACTGCAGTCTGGAACGCTGTTCTCAAATGGGAGAGTGAAAATCTGACAGCTGCTACCCGGAGAAGAGCATGACTGCTAGCCAGCGTGAAGCGTTCACTGTAATCAGATGGGGGCAAAATGCGGTTTAAAGAAATCATACCGGGCCTAAAAGCTCCTGATACTGCTCCGTCTTCATTGCGCAAAAAGCGGCCTGCGCGGTTCGTCGATTCTGGCAGGGTGAGCGTAACTATAAACGTCTGAATGAAAACCGAACCGGCTATTACAAAATCGATCTTGGCCCGTTCTGGCGATTGCTCAGCCGTGATGAAGGGCGCACCTGGGAGATGATGAATCATGAGCGTTATAACACAGCTATGCGCAACTGAAACGTAGTCAGAATGCTGAGCGATGAGCCTTAAGTGGCACATTGCTCAGCATTTTTTGTATTCAGAAGGTGAATAATGATATTACCGGATGACAGCCTTATCCATCAGGCAGTCACAAAATTAACCGAGCGGCTGACAGCACGTTTACCGGAAGAACAAAACAGTTATGTCCGTGGTGGTTTGTTGTTCACGGGTAACGTACATGATTCTATGCCGCGCCGGTTGCTTCTCGATCAGCGCCTCTCTCCGCTCGACAAAATGGGCTGGATAATTATCCGCCTGCACGCTTCAGGCAATGACGGTGCCGTTTTTCCCTCCTATGAAGAATTGCAGCTGCAGCTGGCGACGCCGGGAAAAGGCAGGGCATCAAAAGAGACCATCAGTCGGATACTCCTGATGTTGCGCATCACGGGCTGGCTCAGCCTCTGCAAACGCGTAAGAGATGAAAAGGGAAGGGTAAGAGGGAATATCTACGCGCAGCACGACGAACCCTTATCCTTTGCCGACGCCGAAACGTTCGATCCGCACTGGCTTAAAACGGTGGCGGAAGCCTGCCTGAGCACTAACCGCACCATCAGCACGACGGCAAAAACAATAATCAACGAAATCAGGCTTGATCCCGCAATGCATCATCACCGCAGTTATCTTCAGATGATTGAGGTTCGTCTGGGTTCAGCACAAAACCCTGGTGAACTGACCTGTCGTGCTGCAGTCGTGCAGTCGGGCCGCTCACCGGGTTCGGATTCCGAACTCAGCTTAAAATTGCGGGCTCAAAAGCCGGGTTCGGATACCGAACGCAGTGATTATGCTGGAGATAACAGCCGGGTTCGGAATCCGAACAGTTACGTACGTAGTTCTACTACTAATACAAATAAAACATACGTAACCGGTTCGCCTTGTCTTCCAGATAACTTCGCCTCCCTGCTTAAACCGGAAGATCGGGATATGGTTAACCGCCAGCTGCAGGCGTTACCGCCCGACCGATCCGCACTGGTGCTATCGAATGTTATTCGTGCACTGCGAGAGG